>JAJYEK010000236.1:0-3184 GCA_021785795.1 Pseudomonadota bacterium | reverse complement strand
TGTCCGTTTACCTCTTGGTCTGTCAAAATCCCGGCAGGCGCCCGGCGCCGCCCAATAAGTGAATATGGAGGTGAAAAACCTCCTGACCACCTCCGCGGCCGGTGTTGATCACCGTGCGGAATCCGCTGTCCAAGCCCTGACTGCGCGCCAGGCCGGGCAGCAGCCGCACCATGTGCGCAATCAACCGATCGTGCGCCGGCGTCAGTTCGTTCAGGCTTTCGCAGTGAATACGTGGAATCACCAGCAGGTGCACTGGAGCCTTCGGGTAAATATCACGGATGACAATGACGTCGTCATCTTCGTGGACCCGCTCCGACGGCACTTTGCCTTCCACGATCCGGCAGAATAGACACTCGGTCATGGCCCCGTCTTGCCTCGTTTTGCCTTTTCCTCGATACCGGAAAGGCCGAAGCGGCGTTTGAGCTCAAACAATACATCATCCGGCTTCAGGCCGCATTGTGCAAGTAGCACCAGCGTATGGAACCAGAGGTCCGCGGTCTCGTGCACCAGCTGTTGTCCATCACCACCCTTGGCCGCAATCACCACCTCGGTCGCTTCCTCGCCAATCTTCTTAAGGATCGCATCCATCCCCTTGCTGTATAGCCCCGCAACGTAGGATGACGCCGGATCCGCAGTCTTGCGGGCTTCAAGGACGGCGGCAAGTTCTGTAAGGATCTCGGACATTATACTGGCACCCTGGGCACATTTCCGGCAGCGAAGCTTTTGCCGCTATTCTAAGTAAAGTCTATGGGCCTTTCGGCCCCATTGCCAGCCGCTTTCCGGATGCTGCCGGCACCACCTGCTATTTCCCGTCCTTGCGATAGATCTCGGACTCGCTCTTGAGAACCGGCTCCACCGCCACCCAATGGTCATCTTGCAACTGCTGGAAAAAACAGCTGTGCCGACCGGTATGGCAGGCAATGCCCCCGATCTGCTCGACGCTGATAAGCACCACGTCACCGTCGCAGTCCAGGCGTATATCGCGGACTACCTGGGCATGCCCCGACTCCTCGCCCTTGCGCCAGAGCCGGTGACGCGACCTCGACCAGTATACCGCCCTTCCTTCGCGGGCGGTCGCCGCCAGGGCGTCGCGGTTCATCCATGCAACCATCAGCACACGTCCGCTGCCGTGTTCCTGGGCAACTACCGGCACCAGCCCGCCTGCGTCCCATTTGACCGCATCCAGCCAGGATTGATTCATATGCCTTCTTTGCGACCGCAGACCGGGCGGCACGCGCGGCACTGTTCGTGTCCGGCGGTACCGGCCACAGTGCCCGCCGGATGTTCCCGCCCGTAAGTCAAGACTCTCATAACCGCACCTCTATTCCACATTCGGCCATCCTTCGCTTGGCATCTCCGACCGTGTACTCTCCGAAATGAAAGATACTTGCCGCCAGAACCGCGTCGGCATGGCCCTGCAGGATTCCGTCCACTAGATGATCGAGGTTACCCACGCCACCCGACGCGATCACCGGGATTGGCACGGCATCGCACACCGTTCGGACCAGCGCGAGATCGAATCCGTCGCGCGTACCGTCGCGATCCATGCTCGTGAGCAGAATCTCACCAGCGCCGTATTCCGTCATCCTCAGCGCCCAGGACACCGCATCGATTCCTGTTGCCCGCCGCCCACCGTGGGTAAATACTTCCCAGCGCGGGCTTTCGCCCGCCTTCACCTGCTTCGCGTCGATGGCCACCACGATGCACTGCGAGCCGAAGTGGCCCGCTGCCTCCTGCACAAATTCCGGGTTGGCCACTGCGGCCGTATTGATGGCAACCTTGTCGGCACCCGCGCCAAGCATGCGCCTGACGTCCTCGATCTGCCGGATGCCACCACCGACCGTCAGTGGAATGAAAACCTGCTCGGCCATCGCCTCGACAACATGCACCATGGTGCGGCGGTTATCCGAGCTTGCGGTAATGTCCAGAAAGGTGATCTCGTCCGCACCCTGCTGATCATAGCGGCGTGCGATCTCTACCGGGTCGCCGGCATCCCGGATATCAACGAAGCGTACACCCTTGACGACCCGGCCATTATCGACATCGAGACAGGGAATAACGCGTTTGGCTAGGCCCATGTCGGTTTCCAGTATCGAATACAGGGAATATGCGCTCAGAATTCCGGACCGCGGCCAGAGTCTGCGCTCAGGAGGCGGTCAGCGTGTCTGCAAGCTGCTGGGCTTCAGTGAAATCCAGCGTACCTTCGTAGATCGCACGGCCCGTGATTGCACCGATGACCCCTTGGTCCCGAATCCCGCATAACAGACGGATGTCTTCGAGATTGGTGATTCCGCCGGATGCGATCACCGGAATGGATATCGATCGCGCCAGCCGCAATGTCGCATCGATATTCACTCCGCTGAGCATGCCATCACGGCCTATATCGGTGTAGATGATCGCGTCCACGCCGTCATTCTGATAGCGCTGCGCAAGATCGACCACATCATGGCCGGACAGCTTCGACCACCCGTCGATCGCCACCTTTCCGTTCTTGGCATCCAGGCCGACAATGATATGTCCGGGAAATTCTGCGCACATGTCACCCACGAAATGGGGTACGTTGACCGCCTTGGTTCCCAGAATCACGTAACGCACGCCTGCATCCAGATAGGTCTGGATTGTCTCCTCGTCCCGGATTCCGCCGCCCACCTGCACAGGCAGATCCGGGTGTGCTCTCACGATCGCTTCGATCACCGCCGCGTTGACCGGTCTGCCGGCGAATGCACCATTGAGATCGACCACATGCAGCCGCCGCGCTCCGGCTGTCACCCACCGGTCCGCGACCGCCACAGGGTCGTCGGAAAAGACCGTGTCATCGTTCATGCGTCCCTGCCTGAGGCGCACGCATTTTCCATCCTTGAGATCGATTGCCGGGATGACCAACATCGGTAGGTCGCTCATTGGAACCACGCACGCCGCCCTTGCTGGAATGTGCGCATCTTGCGGATACGCAACTCGGGCGCCTGCCACGTCACCCAGGACTCTGTGCAGCGTCGCATCCTCATGCGGTCCCGTCCCAAGACACAAAATTCTCCAGCAGCTTCAGCCCCGCCTGCTGGCTCTTTTCGGGGTGAAACTGAACCGCAAAAATATTCTCACGGCCTGCCGCCGACGTAAAGCGTATGCCATATTCGGTCACTGCCATGACCTGCCCGCGATCCCCCGCATCGGCGTAGTAACTGTG
>JAJYEK010000235.1 GCA_021785795.1 Pseudomonadota bacterium | reverse complement strand
CGTGTCATGCGTTGTGCACCACCCGTCGCTGCTCCAGTGGACAAGCGCAGGAGCCTCGACCTCAATCCGCAGATTATACCCCTGTGGAAGCCGCACGCCTTGGTTGTCGAAGCGCCATACCGCGGCGCCCCGCGGCGCTCCCTGTCCATGCTTTACCGGCCTTGCTTCACGCGTCCGGTGACGTATACCACTTTCAGATATTCTCATAACGCCTCCTTGGTTGAGCACGGCCGCTATCAGTGGGCACTCTTCCCCAGCTGATCCGCAGCCGCCCTGTCGAGAAACCATCGCACACGCCCATTTGCGGGCCGCACCGCTTGCGCCGGCAGCACATCCGGACATTGCGGCCCCTCAAGGACACCCCGGACGGCTGCAGCCTTCGCCGCACCCGATACCAGGAATATCGTCTCGCGTGCAGAATTGAGAAACAAGGGCGTCAAGGTCACTCGCCACATCGCCTCGCCCGGGACATATTCCGCCATCACACCCTGCCGTGCCTCGCGCACTGCAGCAAGCCCTGGAAAAAGAGAGGCGGTGTGACCATTTTCTCCAAGACCAAGCAGTACAAGGTCAAACAGGGCACTTGGCGGATGTGCTCCGCACACGGTCCTGATTGCCCGCTCATACTCGGCTGCAGCCCGCGTTGGCTCGTCCTCCCCCCGGATCCGGTGCACAGCTGACGCAGGCAGCGGAACGTGATCAAGCAACGATGCGCATGCATTTCGGTAATTGCTGCGCGGATCCCCAGGTGGTACGCACCGCTCATCACCCCAGAACACGAGGACCCGCTCCCATTCGATCGCGTGGGCATAGGTACCTGCGATCTCTGCGTACACCGGAGTCGGTGTCGACCCACCGGCCAGCACCCAGACAAACCGACCCCGATCTCTGACCGCTTCCTGCGCAAGTCGTACGATCTCGCTTGCGCAACCCAACGTCAAGGACTCCGCGTCAGGATAGATCTTCCGCCTGTCGTCCTGCGCCACGTTCTGAAACAGTTTGCCCACCGCTGCCCCCGCCTTAACGCCCGCGACAACCGTCGCGATAGCGGCGAATGAGCGCGGTTGTCGAGCTGTCGTGACTGTCTGGAGCATCCTTTGTGGAGATATCTGTGATGATGCGGGAGGCAAGCACCTTCCCAAGCTCAACCCCCCACTGATCAAACGAATCGACATTCCAGATCACACCTTGGGTGAAGACATTGTGCTCGTAAAGCGCGACGAGCGCACCGAGTGTGTACGGGTTGAGTTTCTCCGCAAGTATGACATTCGTTGGACGATTCCCTTCGCATTCCTTGAACAGCATGCCGCTGGCCCCGGCCTCACTTGAGGACCGCCCAAATGCAAGCGCCTCCGCCTGGGCGAAAAGATTTGCCATTAGCAGATCGTGCGCGTGAGCCGATGGACCAAGAGGGTGACAGAAACCGATCAGGTCGCACGGGATCAGCCGGGTACCTTGGTGAATCAGCTGATAAAAGGAATGCTGGCCATCGACCCCAGGCTCTCCCCAGATCACGGGACCGGTATCATATGCAAGCCGTCGGCCTTCGATGTCCACGTGTTTTCCATTACTCTCCATCTGCAGTTGCTGCAGGTACGCTGGGAAGCGGGCCAGATAGTGTGCATAAGGAAGCACAGCGAGTGTCTGCACCCCAAAGAAATTGACATACCAGATCGTAAGCAGGCCCATGAGCACCGGCAGGTTGCACGAGAACGGCGCGGTGCGGAAATGCTCATCCATGGCGTGGAATCCATCGAGCATTTCCTCGAAGTGCTTTGGGCCGATCGCAATGATGATGGAAAGGCCAATCGCTGAGTCCATTGAGTAGCGGCCGCCTACCCAGTCCCAGAACGGGAACGTGTTTGCCGGCATAATCCCGAATTTCGCGACTTCGGCCACGTTGGTCGACACGGCAACGAAGTGCCGCGCTATCGAGTCCTCATCCCCTAGACCGGAAACACACCATTCGCGTGCAGCCTTCGCGTTTGTCATGGTCTCAAGCGTTGTGAACGTCTTTGATGACACAATAAATAGGGTTTCCGCGGGGTCAAGATTGCGCGTCGCCTCCATGAGGGCTGAACCATCCACGTTCGCGACGAACTGAACAGAAATATCCGGGTCTGAGAACGGTTTGAGCGCAAAATAGGCCATCTCCGGGCCAAGATATGATCCTCCGATACCAATATTGATTACATGTCGTATGCGTTTCCCGCTGTGGCCTTTCCATGATCCATCGCGTACAGCACGCGCAAACGAGGCCATGCGTTCTCGCACGGCATGGACAGGCCCAACGACGTCCTCGCCGCCAACCTCAATGCGGTGATCCTTCGGCGCACGCAAGGCAACGTGCAACACCGGGCGATGTTCCGTCGTGTTGATCCGCTCCCCGGAAAACATTGCTTCGCGGCGAGCGGCTAGACCACGCTCCATGGCAAGCTGAACGAGGAGCGTGAGAGTCTCGTCAGTCACTCGGTTCTTCGAGTAGTCGAGATATAGGCCCGCGCCCTCGGCTGCGAGCCGTATGCCCCGCTTCGGATCGGCGGCAAACAGATCACGCAGGTGCTGATCCTTAAGATCGCGATAATGCGCTGCCAAGGCGTGCCAGGCAGGCGATTCCTTAAGCGGCCCCGGTCCCGGCATCAGGGGACCGATCGGCACGCCATGATACGCGCGTGGATCGAAGCGATCAGGCTTTTCCATGACCCCTCGAAGGCAGTTGCTCCTTCAGTCTGAAGTTCGGATGCAAGTTTGGCGATATCAACGCCGGCGCGGGTCACTTGGTCGAGAATCGCATCCGCGTCATTGCCCACGGTCCCGAGCGTCCCACGCACTTGCCCGTGGGTCGCGAACGCAAGCAGGGTCCCTTCCGGCAGCGTATTGATAGTGTCCGGGGCTGCGAGCGCCTCGACATAGAGAACGTCCGAGACAGATGGATCCTTCGTGCCCGTGCTTGCCCACAGGAGACGTTGCGGGACTGCCCCAGCGCGCGCGAGCCGCGCCCAGCGGTCGGATTTCAACAATTCACGATAGGCACGGTAAACCTCCTGAGCGATCGCGATGCCAACGCGGTTTTGAAGCGGCGTAGCGACCTTATCGTGCGTCGCCTTATCCCAGCGGCTCACGAACAGCGAGGCCACCGAGGAAACCTTCACGTCTAGGCCTGTCGCAAGCCGCCGTTCTAGTCCACGAAAATAAGCATCCGCTGCCTTCCGGTACTGCGCCTGTGAAAACAGCAGGGTCACATTCACAGGCACACCTGCAAAAATGGTTTCCTCAATTGCAGCGTCTCCCTCCGGCGTACCTGGAATCTTAATGAAGACATTCGGTCGCCCGAGCTTAGCGTATAACGCTTCCGCCTGAGTCACAGTCTTGACAGTGTCGTATGCAAGTAGCGGTGATACCTCGAGCGACACCCAGCCGTCGATCCCCCCGGTTCCATCATAAACCGGCCGGAACAGATCTGCCGCCGCACCGATGTCCTCCGCCGCCAGTTCGAAAAACGCATCCTCATCGGAGAGCCCGAGCGACGCGTAGCTCTGGAGTGTCACGTCATACGCGCGACCCTTTGTGATGGCATGATCGAAAATTGAGGGGTTCGAGGTGAGTCCAGTAACAGATAATTCGTCGATATAACGCTTGAGTGTACCGCTTGCGATGAGGTCGCGCGTGATGTTATCAAGCCAAAGGCTCTGACCGATGTCGGCAAGTGCCTGTGTCGCTCTCATAAGACCTCCAATCGCGGTTTATTTCCTTGCGCACGAAACCGCCCTACCATAACAGAACTGGGCGCCGGATGCCGCTCCGGCGTCCGTCCTTGCCTATTACACCCGTGCGGCGGCGGGGGGATTGAACCAGTCTCCATCCGGGCCAATGAGTTTGGCAGCGGGTGCCGGTCCCCATGTGCCAGGCTCGTAGAGATTGAGCGGCGCAGCGCCGTCGAGCACAGAGTCCACTACACGCCACTGCGCTTCCACCGAGTCCTGCCGTCCAAAGAGCGACAGGTCGCCGCACAATGCATCTCCGAGTAAACGTTCGTAGGCAGCCATCTCATCTGGTCGCTGGTGGCTCGCGATCAGCTCTACGGGTTCTCCAACCATACGCTCGCCCGGCAGCTTCACGCGTGCACCGAGCGCAATCAAGACATCAGGACTTAGTCGTAGCCGCAAGTAGTTTGACCGGCCTGGGATCACGTCCGCAAAAACCGCACGAGGGGGCCGCTTGAACTCAACCAATACCTCAGTCGCGGTGACCGGCAGGCACTTGCCCGCACGGACATAAAATGGCACGTCTGCCCAGCGCCAGCTATCGATAAAAAGTCTGAGGGCTGCGAAAGTCTCCACCTGGGAATCCGCCGCTACCCCCAGTTCATGGCGGTACCCTACAAACTGTCCCCGAACAACGTCCTCTGGCCTCAACGGCCTGATGGCATTCAATACGCGCGCCTTTTCGCTGCGCAGGGCATCATGCCCAGTCCCAGCGGGCGGGTCCATCGCAAGCGATGCGAGCACTTGCAGCAGGTGGTTCTCAACCACGTCTCGGATTGCTCCGGTTTCTTCATAGAAGCGTCCACGCCCTTCCACGCCGAATATCTCGGCCATCGTGATCTGCACACAACGGACGTATGTCCGATTCCAGATGGGCTCAAGAAATAGATTGGCAAAGCGTGTGTAAAGAATATTCTGCACCGGCTCCTTGCCAAGAAAATGATCAATGCGGAAGATCATTCGCTCAGAAAAAAACCGATGAAGCACGCTGTTGAGCGCGCGCGCCGAGGCCAAGTCGCGGCCAAACGGTTTTTCGACCACTACCCTTGCGCCATTAGTACAACCTGAACCCGCAAGGCCCTCAACTACGGTTCCAAACATGCTCGGGGGAATCGCAAGATAATGAAGCGGACGCTTTGTAT
>JAJYEK010000048.1 GCA_021785795.1 Pseudomonadota bacterium | reverse complement strand
GGTCGGACCGATGAGGAAGGCGTCGCGGTCCGCGCGCTGGCCGAAGCCGTTGGCAATGACCGTCTGGCTCGTGCTCTGCGGAGGCTTGCCGGGGGGGATCGCAAGATCGATCCGCAGAACGGTCGCATTGTTCACCGTTACCGGGAGGCCGGTCTTCGGATCGAGCGCCGCCGGTCCGGGAACACCAAATCCGGCCATGCTGACGAACAGCGTCGCGGTCGTCTCCCGGTCGATCGTCGCCATGTTGCCCCAGGGATCGTTGATGTTCGGGCCGGACCAGGCCGTGACAAGCTGGCCGTTGGAGTCGAGCACGAGCAGGCAGCCATCGCCCTTGGTGCGCGTGGTGCCGTCGGTGCTCGGCGTGCTGCCAACAATGACCCAGCCGCTCTTGAGCATGGTCATGGCCGTTCCCAGGCCCACGCCGCCGGGACATTGCGCCAGGTGCTGCGGCAGACTGGCAAAGAGCGTCGTTTTCTTGGAGGACGGGTTGTAATCGACGATGGTGCCGCCGGTGCCCTGAAGGTTGGACACGTTGTTAAAGTTGGTCACCAGCACATCGCCCCGATGAATTTTGCCGGCGGAAACCGGCGCCACGACCACCGCATAGGGATTGAGGTCGCCGTTGGGCGCGATCGTTGAGGCCAACATGAAGTGACGGTGGATCGTTTCGAGAAAGCCTTGCGGGTCTGCTGCCTGGGCAGCGTGGACGGCCGCTAGGCCGAACACGGCCAGCGCTGCGAGGAGCAGTTTCCCGGCGTACCGCCTGAAAAGCACCCCGGGCCGGTTTCGCAGGCGCTCCGCCCTTCCTGACGCCATCGCGGAAGGTGCATCACCGACGTTGCGGTGCTCCCGACCTCCATCGCGGGTCAGCGGCGCTTCGCAGGCCTGGTCCCTGGGGCCGAGGTCGCTCCACCCGCCTTGGTGGGGTTCGCTGCCGTATCTTGTTAATGCGCGCGCTCCGGCCATGGGTCGGATCGATGTCATCGAACGATTCATCATTAAATAAAACTCCTGTCAGAATACGATGTTGGTTCGCAGCCCGATCACGGTCTCGTTCTTGACCTGCTGCGTTGGGTCGTTTGGGTTCGCGATGCCGGCGCCTGGGTTGAATACGTACTGAACATCCGGCTGGAGCTGCCACCACGGCGTCACCTGATACTGGTAGCTGGCCTCGACGTAGGTTTCGCTGCTCCGTACCGGGGTAAAGGAGCCGGTGAAAAACTGCGTGTCCCGGTCCAGGGCCGCGGCGCGGTTGCTCACGTGCGCATAACCCATGCCCAAGCCGAAGGTGTCGTCATCGCGCTCGAGGAACGGTTCATGGAGCGTGATTCCTCCATTCATGCTGAAGTCGATGAGATTGCGATCCTCCAGAGGCGTCCACATCGGCCGCAGGAAAAAATTGAGCGTGCGGTCGGCCCGGTTCCGGTCCTGCCAGATCATCTGATCCATGACGGCGTACAGGGCGTAATCGCCGCGATGCGTGAGGGGTGTTCCTGTGCTGCGGGGATTGGCGAGTGACAGGCCCGCATTATCGAGTTCCTGGTCGGCAAATGATTCGGTGTCGTACCAGATACCCAACTTGTAGACACCCGCCAGCGGCGCTGATTGGTTGGCGTATCGCAGGGTGCCGAGGCTGGGATAGGCGTATTGGACCTCGGCGATCACGAGTGCGCCGCCGTTCAACGGGAAACTCGTCCCGGAGGGGTCTTGCTGTTGCGGATCCCCCGTATTGTTGTTGCTTACCGGGCTACCGTTGAACACGCCCGCCAGAAATGTCCATGCATTGACCTGTGACCGTAACCGGACACCGAGCGCGGATAGGGGGTAGGCAGGCCCTCCGCCGGGCAGGTCGGCCGAGGGCAGCATCGGCCATCCGAACATCGTATTGACGAAAAGTAGCGCGTTCTGGCTCACCATGAATTCCTGATCGAGGCTCTGCTGCCCGATTTTCACGTCGGACAAACCCGGCTGGCCGAACCGTTGGTCGTACCACAGCTCCCAGAGGCGGGTGCCGCGATCGGCCTCGATGCCGCTCGCGGTTTGCAGCGTGAGGAGGTTATCCGCACTGAGGTTGTCACCGTGAATCTGCAGGACGCTGACGTTGAACGTGCCGCCATACCAGCCAAAGGCGCGCTGGGTATCGAGCTGCATCACCATCTGGGTCAGCCCGTCGTATTTGGCGCCTTGCCGTACCCCGCCGCTTATGTTGCCCAGCACCTCGCTGGTTTCCTCCAATCCCAGGGACAAGCCGTCACGACTGAGGGCTGGCCGCAACCCCCACATGTCGCCCAGCAGGAAGCTGCTGCGTGAGATTCCGGTAAGAAACCCGAAAGCGCCCCCTCCTTGCGTTTGAAAGGACTGCGGTTCTGTGGGCACTTGCGCGGGCGGCGGGGCGGCACGCGCCGGAACGGACGCGAGGAACAGAATGATCGGGGCGCCTAATGGGAACAGACGCCTGCACCGCGGCGACCGGTCGGGATCCGGCGGCACATACGATTTCCACGAAGAGCGGATTGTTGACATCCAGCCTCCTATTGCTGCGTCGGTTTAGGGGCTGGCTACTGGGGCACGAAGCCCGATGGCTGGCGGGTCGAGTTTCTATTTTGTCAGGATCAATCTGCCGTTTCGGGTGATGCGCAGCACATAGCGCTCCCCGTTGTGTTCGATCGCAAGTGCGCGCGCTGCGCCAAACAGCACGGACGCCGAAATCACCGGCGCTGTCTCGGTTTCGCCCGGCCGCTTGCGGGGGTGTCCGGGCGGATTGCGCTTTTCTGTATTCATTTAAAAATGATAATACGACCCATTCGCGTTGGCAATAGCGACTTGGTTGGCGATGCCGGCATTACCCGAGATTCCGCTGCCGGCGGGCAGGTCTGTTAGGCGGACGCTATCAGCGGACGGTTCCGGGACTTGGGTTGCCGGCCGCACACCGTAATCGGCCCCGGCCCACTTCCGATGCCGCCACGGAACACCATCCCTAGCGTTCCCTACTTTCCGTTTTCTGAGACGACTCCAACAATTCCAAGCCAACGATGCGGTGATGGTCGGATTTGACAGGTCCGCGGCCGAAGACATAGACTGCGGGCGTTTTACCAGTGCTTCAGGTTCCCCGCGGATTTTCGATTCGCAGGGTGAAACGGGAAGCCGGTGCGCTCCAATACCCACAAGAGCAAGACCGGCGCTGCCCCCGCAACGGTGAACGGGCCGACGGATCTGCATCATGCCACTGTGCTCGCACGGGAAGGCGCAGATCCCCGAAAGACCAGCCCGCAAGCCCGGAGACCGGCCTGAAGCGACACGGCGGTGTTGCGGAGGGCGACACGCGGCGCGCACAGTCTCTCCGGTCACGCCCGTCCTCCTCCTCTTCCATCCACAGCAGGTGTGCCTTCCTATGGAGAAAGGCAATGCGCGGTTCCTCTCCCGCGACGATGCTTCGGCCAGAGGACTCTTTCGGGAGTGATGCTCCCGGCAGACCGATGATGGATCCGTTCATGACGCCACCCAGTGGGATTGCATACCCACAGCGCTTCGACGGCATGCGGGCGGTGCGCTCTGCCCTGCGCCGGTCCGGTACCACGGTGGTCCCGCAGCGCCTGACGCCGACCATGGAATGCACCGGCTGCCGCGGAATCGTCTGCCCATCGACGTCAGCTTAGATTTATGGACGAGACAGGGCATGCGGAACGCCACCGTGTGCGCATGCGGCCCAAGAAGCAGATCGTAGACGCGAGCATCGCTGCGGCACAGTCTGATCGCGGTGTGCCGCTGGTGCACACCGGCGAGGGCAAGAGCAGTGCGGCGTTGGGCATGGTGGGGCGGGCGTTCGGACACGGCATGCACGCAGCCGTGGTGCGATTCATCAAAGGATCCCGTCGTGCCGGAGAGGCGGCGTTCTTCCGCCGCTTTCCGGAGGTCAGCGGTCACGTCATGGGCGAAGGGTTTACCTGGGAGACACAGGACCGGGAGCGCATTGTGTGGGCGGTTGGCGCCGCCTGTGCCCAGGCGCGAAGCCTGCTCGCCGATCCGCGCTTCGAGCTGGTCTTACCGGGCGAACTACGTATCGCGCTGGAGTACGGCTATGTATCCTTCGGCGAAGCGCTCGGTTTCCTCCGGTCGGGGCCTCGCTCCCAGCATGGGGTCGTGACCGGACGCGGCGCACCGGCCGCGCTGATCGAACTTGCCGATACTGTGTCTGACATGCGGGACATCAGGCATGCGTTCCGGCCTGGCGTCCGAGCCCAAAAAGGCATCGAGCTGTGAATGATATCCGCGTATGTCCGGCACTGTTCGTCTCGGCGCCCGCCTCCGGACAGGGCAAGACCACGGTGACGGCCGCGCTCGCCCGCCATCACCGTCGGCACGGACGGCAGGTGCATATCTTTAAGACCGGTCCCGATTTTCTCGACCCCATGATCCTCGAGCAGGCATCCGGCCATCCGGTCCGTCAGCTCGATCTGTGGATGGGCGGCGACGAGCACTGCCGCCGCCTCCTGCATGAAGCGGCTGGCCAGGCCGATCTGATCCTGATCGAAGGCGCGATGGGGCTGTTTGACGGCAACCCGTCGAGCGCGGACTTGGCCACACTGCTCGGCGTGCCGGTGCTCGCTGTGATCGATGGCAGCGCCATGGCCGAGACCTTCGGGGCGCTGGCACAGGGACTTGCGACCTACCGCGCCGATCTTCCGTTTGCCGGTGTGTTCGCCAACCGTGTGGCCGGCGAGCGCCATCTGCGCATGCTGGTCGGCAGTCTGCCACCGGGGCAAGCTTGCCTTGGCTGGCTCTGCGGAACACCGGAACTTGCCCTGCCCCACCGTCATCTCGGGATAGTGCAGGCTGGTGAGATTGCGGATCTCGAAGCCCGTCTGGACCGGGCTGCCGCAGATTTGATGCCGGCAGACGCCGCACTGCCGGCAGGCATCGCGTTTCGATCTGCGGCCGATGTGGATGTCCCACGCCGCCTTGCCGGAGTGCGCATCGCGGTGGCGCGTGATGCGGCCTTTTCCTTCATCTATCGCGCGAATCTAGATCTGCTGCGCAAGCTGGGTGCGGAACTTGCATTCTTCTCGCCGCTCGCGGATACCGCTCCGCCCCGGGCAGATGCTTTGTATCTTCCCGGCGGCTATCCGGAATTGCATCTGGAGCGCCTGGCCGCCAACGAACCGATGAAACGTGCGGTGCGCGCCATCCACGCAGCCGGCAAGCCCATCGTGGCCGAATGCGGCGGCATGATGTATCTGCTGGACGAGCTGGTCGATAGCACCGGCCAGCACGCCGCCATGGCCGGCCTGCTATCCGGGCGGGCAGTAATGTATCCGCGCCTCGCCGCCCTCGCGCTGCAGCGCGTTACCCTCCCGGAGGGTGAACTGCGCGGCCATACATTCCATCATTCGCGACTGGACTGCGCGCTAGAGCCGATCGCGCGTGGAGCCTGTCCGAACGGTGGAACCACCGCCGAGTCCGTGTTCCGAATCGGCCGGATCACCGCTTCGTACATCCACTTCTATTTTCCCTCGCAACCGGATGCGGCCGGGCGGCTGTTTGCGCCATGAGCGACTACCCGCAGCGCATCGTCTGCCTGACCGCAGAGACGACCGAAACCCTGTACCTGCTCGGCGAGCAGCATCGAATCGCCGGCATTTCCGGTTTCACGGTGCGTCCGCCGCAGGCGCGGCGCGAAAAGCCGAAGGTCTCTGCGTTCACCACCGCCAGGATCGACCGCATCCTCGCGCTCCAGCCCGACCTTGCGCTCGGGTTCTCGGAACTGCAGGCCGACATCATCACGGAGCTGCTGCGCGCCGGCGTTGCGGTGCATGTCTTCAACCAGCGCACCGTGTCCGGCATCTTCGATATGATCGGCATGATCGCTGCCATGGTCGGTGCGCCGGAAAGGGGGCGGCAACTGGTCGAGCAGTTGCGTTCCGGCCTGGCGGACATCGCGCGCTCGGCGGCAGCGCTGGGAACCAGGCCCCGGATCTATTTCGAGGAGTGGGACGAGCCGCTGATCTGCGGCATTGGCTGGGTATCGGAGCTGATCGGGATCGCCGGCGGCACGGACTGCTTTGCGGATCTGTCCGGTGCGCGCTCGGCACGGCAGCGTATCATTGCGGATCCTGCGGAGGTGGTACGGCGCCACCCGGATATCATCATTGGCTCCTGGTGCGGCAGGAAATTCCGCCCTGAGCAAGTGGCCGCGCGGCCAGACTGGGAGGCCACGCCGGCCGTGCGCGACGGCCATGTGTATGAGATCAAGTCAGCCGATATCCTTCAGCCCGGTCCCGGGGCGCTGACGGACGGTGCGCGGCAGCTGCATGCTCTGGTGCGGCGCTGGGCCGCCGACACGCGATGACCGGACTGCACACTGCTGCCTCTGCCGCGCGCGTGCTCATGGTGCAGGGCACCACCTCGGACGCCGGCAAGAGCGCGCTGGTGACCGGACTGTGCCGAATGCTGGCGCGGCGCGGGGTGCGGGTGGCGCCGTTCAAACCGCAGAACATGGCGCTCAACAGCGCGGTCACTGTCGACGGGGGCGAAATCGGACGGGCCCAGGCGGTACAGGCCAGGGCCTGCGGCCTGGAGCCCCACAGTGACATGAACCCGGTGCTGCTCAAGCCTAATACCGACTCGGGCGCCCAGGTCATCCTCCATGGCCGCGCTGTCGGAACCATGGACGCACGGCACTATCATGAATACAAGCAGGTTGCTTGGAAGGCGGTGTGCCAATCCTTCGCGCGGCTCGCCGATTCCCATGATGTCATCGTCGTCGAAGGCGCCGGCTCCCCGGCGGAAATCAACCTGCGTGATCGCGATATCGCCAACATGGGCTTCGCCGAGGCGGTGGACTGTCCGGTTCTGTTAATCGGTGACATCGACCGCGGCGGGGTGTTCGCGCATTTCGTCGGCACGCTTGCGCTGTTGAGCGCGAGCGAGCGAGCCCGGGTGGCCGGCCTTGTCGTCAACCGCTTTCGCGGCGACCGGTCACTGCTGCAGCCGGGGCTCGACTGGCTGACGGCGCGCACCGGCAAGGCGGTGCTGGGTGTGCTCCCCTATCTGGACGGCCTCCATCTTGAGGCCGAGGACGCACTACCGCGCGGGTCCGTCGCCGACAAAGCCGATGGCGCGCTGCGGATCATTGCGCCGGCGCTGCCGCGCATCAGCAATCACACGGACTTCGATCCGCTTCGCCTGCACCCGAAGGTCCGGTTTCACTTCGTTGGCCCACACCATACGATACCGCCGGCCGATCTGATCGTGCTGCCCGGCTCGAAGTCGGTACGTTCGGATCTGGAGTGGCTGTATGCGCAGGGATGGAAGGCTGCCATCGAGCGTCACTTGCGCTACGGCGGGAAACTGATCGGTCTGTGCGGTGGCTACCAGATGCTCGGCCGTTCAATCATCGACCCGCACGGTGTCGAAGGCGAGCCAGGCACCACCTCGGGTCTTGGTCTGTTCGATTTAGAAACCACCCTGCAGTACGAAAAGCAGCTGCGCGATGTGCGTGGCCGGCTGGTGCTGGGGGACGCGCCGGTGACCGGCTACGAGATACACTGCGGCGTGACCCGCGGACGCGCACTGTCCTGCCCGGCGCTGCAACTCGAAACCGGCGCCGAAGGCGCGATGAGCGAAGATGCCCAGATTCTGGGCACTTATGTCCACGGACTTTTCGAATCGACGGCGGCCTGTGATGCCCTGCTCGGCTGGGCCGGATTGCATTCGCCGCAGACCCCCGACTACGCGACGCTTCGCACCCGGGGCATAGAGCGTCTCGCCGACGCTGTCGAGCGGAATCTGGATGCGGACAGGCTATGGACGCTGCTCGGTCCGCTGCCGCGCCGTTAGCCCCGGGGTGCGGCCTGCGGACCGAGCCGCCGGTGACCCCGGTTATCCCGCCAGCTGCTGCGCAAGATGCCTGGCCGTCTTGGACGTGGCAAACGCGGACACGGTCCCGACCACCATAACGCCGACACGCCCCTGCGACTGCAGCAGGTCGTGACTGAATATCCTGGCCGCGATGGGGGTAGCGTCCGCGAGCCGCAATGCCACGAGGACATCGCTGCCGAAATACTGGATCCCGGTGATGTCGGCAGCAACACTGCCGGGCGTCGCCGGCGGAACCAGCCGGACCTGCTCCGGGCGCAGCAGCACGCGAACCGGACCGTCGATACGCTGCGTGCAGTTCAGGATGCCCAGCGGACTCTGGATGCGTCCGCCGTGCGCCTGCCCTTCGAGCAGCACCGATTCGCCGACAAACTGGCCCATCGCCAGATCCACCGGATTGCGGTAGAGCTCTGATGGCCGATCGTGCTGCGCGATGCGCCCGCCCCGAAGCACAGCTACGCGGTCGCCCATGGATAGCGCTTCGTCCTGGTCATGCGTGACAAGCACCGCCGTGGCGCCCACGGCCTTCAGGATCGCCAGTACCGACCTGCGTATCTCGCGTCGCAGCGCCGCGTCAATGGCGGAAAAAGGTTCGTCCAGCAGGATCAGGCGCGGCTCGGGCGCGAGCGCCCGAGCCAGAGCCGTGCGCTGCTGTTCCCCGCCGGAGAGCTGGTGCGGAAACCGGCGCGCGTAGAGAGCGGGGAGCCCGACGAGTTCCATCATGTGCGCAATGCGCGCGGTGCGATCGGCCCGTTTCTGCAGTCCGAATCCGATGTTCTGCTCCACCGTCATGTGCGGGAAAAGCCCGCCCTCCTGCGTCAGATAGCCGATGCGCCGCTGCTCCGGCCGCGTATGCGTGCTGGCCGAATCGACGACGACGCCATCGATCGCGATGGTGCCGTGATCCGGCCGCTCGAATCCCGCAATCAGCCGCAACAAGGTGGTCTTGCCTCCTCCGGACATGCCGAGGATCGCCAGCAGGGCGCCCGATTCCACCAGCAGATCGATGCCCTCCAGAATGGGAATGCCGTCAAATCGCTTGCTGAGACCTTCGATGCGCAATTCTGCCATATTCAACTCCCGATCGCGGCGCCGTGCGCCGTCACGCCGAAGCGGCTTGCGGTGAACCAGCTCGTAACCATGGATATGCCGATAAGAATTGCCGCGTAGGGAGCGGCCGACGCAAATGCCAGGGCCGAAGTGTTCTCCCACACGCGCATAGCAAGAGTCTCGGTCCCGAGGGGCGCGAGCAGCAGCGTTGCGGTGAGTTCGGAGACGATGGACGTCAGCACCAGGGCAGCCGCGGCACCGATGCCCGGCATGGCCAGCGGCAGGGTGACCCGGCGCAGGACGCCGAACCAGCCATGTCCGAGACCGCGGCCGATCTCCTCCAGAAGAGGCGGAGACTGCACCAGGGCGGACTGGATGCCGACGAGCGCGAACGGCATGAACAGGATCGCGTAGGCGACGATCAGCAGCAGCGTGCTCTGATACAGCCACGGGACAAGCCGGATCGTGACTGTGATGAAGCTGAGTGCGATCACGATGCCAGGCAATCCCTGGGCAAGCCAGGGTACCTGGGACAGCCATGTGACCATTCTGCGGCCTGGCCAGCGGCTCACGAGCATGGCCAGGGGGAGTATGAGCGCGCTCGTGAATATGGCTCCGCCCACTCCCAGTTTGACTGAAGTCCAGGTTGCCCCGAGCAGCGCATGCGCTGATACCTCCGCCGGAGTCACGGCTGCCGCGCCGTGCTGGGTGAGCCAGTATACCGTCATGCCCAGCGGCACTCCGACACTGGCCAGGGCCAGCAGCACCAGAAAGACCAGTGCGGGAAGACGCCACATGCCCAGATGGTAGACGGTCGCCACCCTGGCGGTCCCCCGCCCCACCGACGCATAGGACCGGCCACCTTCGAGCAGCACGTAACCGGCCAGCACCACGATGCACAACACCAGCAGCACCAGGGCCAGCGCCGAGGCGACCGAGCCGGTCAGTCCGGCGGTATACACAAGATAGATCTGGGTGGTGAACGTCTGGAAGCGCATCATCGCGAAGGCGCCGAACTCGGTGAGCGCCCTCAGTGCCACCAGCGCCCCGCCGCCCAGAACCGCAGGCCGCAGTTGCGGCAATACCACACGCAAGAATCCGCCGATTGGCGATGTACCCAGGATGCGAGCCATGTCTTCCTGCATGGGATCCATTCGCTTGAGGCTCGCGGCAACCGGTAGATAGACCAGCGGAAAATAGGCGCAGGTAGTGACCAGCAGCGCCCCGCCGAACTTCTCGAAGTGCGGGCTGAGCGACACCCAGGCGTAGCTGGCAATGAAGGCCGGCACCGCCAGCGGCGCAGCACCCAGCGCCTGCCACAGAGGCCGCAACGGAACGTCCGTGCGCACGACCAGGAACGCAGCCGCAGTTCCGACCACCATGGCCAGCAGCGACGCCGCAACCATGAGGCTGAGCGTATTGAACAGCAGCCTGATCACAGTTGCCCCGAGGAACTCATGCAACATATGGGCCGCTCCGGAACGCATGGCGTCAGCCACCGTAGCCACGACCAGTGCCGCTACCAGCAATGCTGGAATCGCGGCCAGCAAGACCAGCGTCAGGGGAAGTCTGCCGCGCATGATAGGTGCGTACCAGCCCAGGGCCTTCTTCGCCTCGTCTCCTGCGCTACAACAGACCCGCCTTCTCTAGCAGCCGCAGCGCCATGGCATCCGTCCCCAGCCGCCAGGGTGCGATCTTCGGGGGGTAAAGGCGGTTCCAGGGAGTGACAACCGGGTTGGCCTTCACACCGCGGACAAGCGGGTATTCGTAGTCCACGTTGCTGCGTGCGAGTATTTCCTGGGCATCCCGGCTGACGAGAAAAGCCAGGAAACGCTGTGCGAGCATTTTGTGGGGGGCCGAAGACAGGACGGCTGCCGCGGACACGTTCACCAGGTTGCCGACGTCCCCGCGGCGAAAGTGCGCGATTTCGGCATGCATGTGCCGCGGCCCTACCTCTGTGCGCAAACGTGCCCAGTAATAGTTGTTGATGATACCCGTGGCGACTTCACCACGGTTCACTGCCGCCACCACTCCTTCATCGTCCGGATAGGTCTTGGCATTGCGCTTGAGACCTTCGAGCCATGCCAGTGCGGCCTGCTCGCCCTTGAGGCGGATCATGGCGTCGACCAGCGGCAGGAAATCCGAATCGCCGGGTGCAATCGCGATCCGGCCCTTCCAGCGGGGACCAGCCAGGGCGGTCAGGGTATCAGGCAGGCTGGTCCGGTGGATGAGCGCAGGGTTCCAGGTCAGCACGTTCTGGCGCGCAACGACCGCGATCCAGCGGCCGTTGGGCGCGCTGTATCGGTGCGGTACGCGCGCCAGCGTTGTAGCGGGAACCGGAGCCAGGAGGCCTTTGCGGTTGAGCATGTTTATGGACGTGGAATTCTCGACGAACACGACGTCGGCCGGGGATCTCCGGCGTTCACGCAAAATCTGCTCCACGATGGCCGGCCCTTCGCCGCTGTGTACGAGCACATGTATACCGGTTTGTTTCTCGAATGCCCGGGTAATCAGGCGTACGGTCTGGGGATGCTGGCCGTTGTACAGGACCAGCGTTGGTGCCGCTGCAGCGGCCGGAATCCACAACGGGGTGGCCAGCAGGGCCAGTACCAGCAACGCGGACAGCGCCGGAAGGCGGCCACGGCCGGCCCGATGCGCCGGGCAACCGGTCTGCCTGGCAGCGAACCGGAAAGGCGAGAAATTGTGCATCGATAGTCTCCTGAAAGCCATATCAAATTAAGAGGTTTTCCGGGGCAATTTCGGGTGCCCTGCGCCGAAGCGCGCCGGATACTGAGGCGCTTCTGTCCGGTTCCGGAGCGATCGTGTCCGAAGATGCGGGCCGGAAGACCCCAAGCCCCTTCCTCTATATAAATAAGAATATGCGAGGAAATTCAGTAGCTGACGCGGCACAAGCGCTCATCCCTCACGGGCGCCTGCAGGAACCCGTTTCGAACTATTATCGTACGATAGTGATAATGGTAACAGGAACCATTCGCAGTTGCAACAATAGCCGTCACCGCTACGGCGGGGCCGTACGAGCGGTACCGCTGGCCGGAACGCACCCCGCACTCCCGGCGGCGACACCCGGGTGCGCTCAGGACGGAAGCACGGCCGGCGGTACGCCCTGTGCGGCCAGCGTGATTGCTTCGATCGGCGTGGGATGCGGCGGAACCGAGGACGCCAAGGTCTCGATGGTCAAACCCCCGCCGATTGCCAGTGCCGCCGCACCGGTGATTGCGGCAACGCCTTCGCCGAGCGCATGCACACCGAGCAAGCGGCGGGTCCCGCGGTCATAGATCAACTTGAGCAGCCCATCGGCATGTCCGGAAGGCGGCGTGTGCGCATCAACCCCGAAGTCGTGGCGTGCGACGCCGAAGTCATGCCCGGCCCGGAGCGCATCGCCCTCGGTCATTCCTGCCAATCCGATTTCCGGGATGCTCAATATTACGGCGCTGTCGGCCTCTGGTTGCGGAAACCGCACCGTTTGTCCGAGAAGATGATGTGCGAGCGCCAGCGACCGCGCCTGCGCCCAATGCGTGGACATGGGCCGGCCGATGACATCACCGGTTGCATACAGACCCGGCTCGTCGCTTTCGAGGAAATGGTTGACGCGTATCCCGCTATGGTCGAAGCGAACTGCGGTACGTTCCAGTCCGAGGCCCTCCACGCATGCCTCGCGCCCGGCTACGTCCATGACATACTCGCCGTACACCTGGCGTGCCTCCCCAGCCTGATTGCGGTATTGCACAAACGCGCCGCCTCCGCTATGACAGACCCGCGTCACACACGCATCCAGGGCCAAGGAGATGCCCTGCTGCGGCAATCGCCGTTCGAGCATCGTGGCAATTTCCTCGTCTACCGGATCCAGGATCCGCAGTCCCGCTTCGAGCACGGTCACCTTTGTGCCAAATGTGGCGAAGGCCTGCGCCAGTTCCATCCCTGCCGGTGTCGCCCCGATCACCACCAGGCTGTGCGGTGGACGTTCGAGGTCGAACAGCTGGCTGCTGTTGATCATCCTGTGGAGCCCGCTCCCCGAGAAGGCCGCGGGC
Source organism: Pseudomonadota bacterium (assembly GCA_021785795.1). Next base: position 10,804 of record JAJYEK010000048.1, on the reverse strand, counting down.
CGAGACCTTGAGCCAGTCGCGATGATTGCGCTTGCGAACGCAATTTCCGCGGGATCGCCGGCCGCAGGCATAATGAGCGCCCGCCGGGGATGGAGCAGTGACGCCCGTCCGAACCGCACTTCCAGGGCCGGAATCTTGCGGGCCTGCTCCAGCAACCCGCGTGTCCGGCGCCTTAACAATTCGTCCTTGCGTGCGCGGATTGCCGGCCAGTCGATGTGGGTCTCTCCTGCCGGCAGGCGCAATCCGAACTCTGCGGCATGACGCACGGCGCGTAGCCGTTGGGCGCTTTTATGCAGGATTTCCGAGCGCACGCAGCCTTCAAAAAGATCAGCGCCGCCGAGACCTGGTCCCTGTTCAACCACCAGGACGCGGCGTCCGGCTGCGCCCAGCGCCATGGCGGCGGTCATCCCGGCGGGACCGCCGCCGATGACCAGAACGTCGTATTTGTCCGTCATAATTTTCCTTCGCGTGTCATGTCATACTGCGATCAGCGGACCCGCCCGCCCCAAAACCATGGCAATGGCGCAGCGCCCGGTCGCGCATCTCCAGGTCGCATTGTCACGCCGGGACCTCCATTTCCGGACGATATTGGCCTTGACGTGCGGCGGCGGCCAGCGCCGTACGCAGATGAAACACCTTCTGGGCGGTCACGACATTCTCCTGGCGGCCGCGCCAGGCATCGAGTACTGGCTGCTGCAGGGCGCGCGCGTAGGAAAAGGAAAGCTCCCAGGGCGATTGCGGAAACAGCACATTCATCGCGTTGAGATTCGCCGTTGCCTGCGTGGCGGTCTGGCCGCCAGAGAGAAAATTGATGCTTGGCACGGCCGCCGGCACGGTGCGCCGGAGCACCTTGATGGTCTCACGCGCCACTTCGTCCGGGTGCGCCTTACGGGCGTGGTCCTTGCCGGGCAGTACCATGCTGGGCTTGAGCAGCATGCATTCCAGCGTCACGTGGTGGCGGTGCAGTGCATGAAACACGGCGTGCAGCACTGCTTCGGCGACCTCGGCGCAGCGCTGCATGCTGTGATCGCCATCGAGCAGCACTTCGGGTTCGACAATGGGAACGATCCCCTGCGCCTGACACACCGCAGCATAGCGCGCGAGCATCTCGGCATTTGCCTCGATTCCGAGGCTGGTCGGGTTCTGGTCGGTGATCGCGTAGACTTCGCGCCATTTGGCGAACCGAGCCCCCTGGGTTTTGTAGGTCGCGAGCCGTTCGGCCAAGCCGTCCAGCCCCTGTGTCACGAGATCACCGGGGGCGCCGGGCAACGGAACGGTGCCCTTGTCCACCTTGATTCCCGGCACGATGCCCTGGCGCTGTGCGACCAGGGGCAGCGGCGTTCCGTCGTCCGCCTTTTGCAGCAGCGTTTCCTCGAACAGGATGACACCGCTCAGGAACCCCCCTATACCCGGGGTGGTCAGAAGCAGCGACCGGTACGCCCGGCGGTTCTCCTCGGTTGATTCCACGGCGATCGCCTTGAAGCGCTTGGCGATCGTCGGCTGGCTCTCGTCGGCGGCCAGGATTCCCCTGCCCTTCTGCACCAGATCAGCAACGGTGGCCTGCAGTTCATCTTGAGTGCCCATGTACCACCTCCTTCGAATCGGCACCGAGTGTCCCGGTGCGCGGCCGCGGGCTACCCGCCACTGCCCAGACCTCCTGAAACCATTTGAAATACATAGCGCGATTGCTTGTCTGTCACTTTGACACTGGTCAATACCGGGATGGTTCCCCGGGCAAATCGGTCTCGGGGGCAGGAAGGGCCTTCCGCGGTTTTCTGAGACGCCCTGAACGAACGGACTAGTCAGGTTCAGTGCGCAATCAGCTGGCAGATCGCAGGATATGAGTCTATATTCATGTCATGCATGGATCATGCGGGGAACCTGTGCGGCAGTGAGGCCCTCCCAGCGCGAACAGTCGACAATTATTCCAGCTCTAAAGCTGCTGGGGGAGCCCAATCGACTGCGCATCCTGTACGGACTGGGACTCGAATGCCGTCCGGTGACGGACATCATCCGCGCCACAGGTCTTCCGCAGTCCAACGTATCGTTTCACCTGCGTGTGCTTCGTGAAGCAGGGTTTGTCCGCGCAGAACGGCGGGGGATGTTCGTCTATTACTGCCTCGCCGATCCGGAACTGCTGCGCATTCTGCTGGAACTGAAGGGTTGGCTGGAGGCGCGTCTGGCCCGGGATGGCCGGCGACCCGGTGCTGGGCGGCGCACGCCGGCGTCCCCGGTGAAGCGTACGCGATAGGCGATATGTGCTTCCCCGCGGCCGTGTGCGGGTACGGGGAGGGAAAATCCGAACCTATTGATGGAGGAATATACACGATGCGGCAAGACCGCCTGTTTTCGGCCACTGCCATGCCCGACAGGGACTGGTGGCAAATGCTGTGGCCAGACCCCGATTCGGTCGTCAAGACCCTCGGTGTCCGATGCGGCATGGAAGTGGTTGATCTGGGCTGTGGTTACGGCTACTTCACCGCCGCGCTCGCCGCGCAAGTCGGTCCCGGGCGGGTCATCGCCATCGATATCGATCCCGACATGATCGAGCAGGCGAAGACCGCCTGCCCGGACATGCCTAATTGTGTCTGGGTACATGGTGACGCCATGGAACTCCGGCGCCTGGTTCCAGAGCCGGCTGATTTCGTGCTATTGGCCAACACGCTTCATGGAGCGCCCGACAAGACCGCTCTGGCCGGGGAGATCCGCTCGGTGCTCCGGCCCGAAGGCCGTCTCGCGGTCATCAACTGGCATCCTATCGCGCGGGAACGGACCATCGTCCTGGACAGGCCGCGAGGACCCGAAACGCGGCTGCGCATGTCCCCGGCTCAGACCTGTATGGCGGTGGAACCTGCAGGCTTCACGCTTGAGGCCGTGGTCGAACTGCCTCCCTATCATTACGGGGCGATCTTCGTCGGCACTGGAAAATGAAACGGTAGCGTCAGTGCGATGCCGCGCGCCGTGCCCCCGGAGCCCGCTGCTGTCCGGGCGGGCGGCTGAACTTCGAGAGACCGGAGGCCTTTTTCGGTCAACTGCCTGCGCGGCGCGGGCGCTGGTGCGCGCGCTACAAGATGTCGGCAAGGTTTCGGTGCCGGGGCTCGCGCTCCGTGCCGCGCGCCCATCATGATGCGACCATCCGCGCCGACCTTGGGCACATCGAGCGCACCGCGCGTGGTGGAGCGATCTTTTGGTTTTCGGATGTTCATGTAGACATGCCCTAGCGCGGGGCGGTCTGACCGTTACCCAGTCGGGCCGGTAAGAGGAGTCCATTGTCGTGCCGGCGCCGTCGTCGTTGTCCGCACGGAGCCCGGCAGGCAGCGAATTGTAGGGCTCGTCCTGCTTTCAGGGCAGGTCCCACCGTCTTCGTTATGGACAGACCGCAGCCATCAGCGCGATGCTCCGTCTCCGCTATTCCACCGGTGATGCACCAAGACCGCGATGGCCACCGCGGCAAGACGCGCGGCAGGCGGGTCGGACCGCGACGGGAGAACAATCGGCACCCGGGCGCCGACCACGACCCCGGCCAGGGTAGCCCCCGCCAGATATTCGAGATCCTTGGCCAGGATGTTGCCAGAAGCCAGATCGGGTGCGAGAAGGATATCCACCTCCCCCGCTACCGGGCTGTCGATCTGCTTGGTGCGGGCGGCTTCCCGGGAAATGGCGTTGTCGAAGGCCAGCGGGCCGTCGACGATGGCGTGATGGATCTGCCCGCGCTGGGCCATTTTGCTCAGGCAGGCGGCGTCGATGGTCGAGGCGATGGCGGGCTTCACCACTTCCACGGCGGACAATGCCGCCACCTTCGGCGCCTCGATTCCAAGCAGCCTGGCCAAATTCACTGCGTTCTGTACGATCTCAGCCTTGGTCATCAGATCGGGCGCGATGTTGATCGCCGCGTCGGTGACGAAAAGCAGCTTGTGATAGCTGGCCAGTTCCGCTACGAACACATGGCTTACCCGCTGCCCGGTGCGCAGGCGCGCCAGCACCGGATGCATCAGCACGTCTGTGTGAATCCAGCCCTTCATGAGCGCAACTGCTTGTCCCGCCACCACCCGCTGCACACCTCGGTCCGCCGCCTCCGTGTCCGATCCCGCTTCGAGGATCGGGTAGGCGTTGCGCGCCAGCCCCATCTTTTCGCACAGGGCTTCGATATCCTGGCGCCGTCCAATCAGGGTCGGTTCGATCAACCCTGCCTGCGCCGCCTCGTGCGCCCCGGCGAGCACGTGTTCTTCCGCGGCGTCCACTACCGCCACGGGTATCGCGGCCAGCTCATGGGCCAGATCCATGATCCGGCGCAAATGCGGCGGCAGGGCGAGAGGTATTGCGGCCATGTTGTTCCTGGTTGCCTCCAAAACCTACCGGTCGTGCACCGGGAAATTACCCTCCGGTGCGAATTCGTCCAGGGCCTGGAAAAAAGGTACGAGGTACATCAAGGCGGGCCCTCCATGCATCAGCACTGCCTGGAAACCCGCTTCCACCATTTCGTCGCGCGAAGCCCCGGCATGCACGGCGTGTTTTACGTGGACCGCGATGCACCACTCGCATTGCGCCGCCAATGATAGTCCCAGATTGATAAGTTCCTTTTGTTTGGCGCTGAGCGCCGCCCCCTCCTCGGCTTTTTTCATGAAATTGAAGAAGGCATTGCTTTCCGCGGGATACTTATCCTTGAGCCGGTCGGTCAGCCGCGCGATTTCCGTCAATCGGTCATTCATCTGTGCCATATCGTTGTCCTCGATGACACCCGGATCGTCGCCCCCCTGCTGCTACGGGCGCGCCCGTGCAGCGGAGGTGCCGGTCGCGGGCCAGCCGCAGTGGTTGATGCTTGTTGAGTCGGGTCCCGGCATGCTCATCCGGCCTTTTTGGCCGGGGAACGCTGGAGGCGCTTCTCCACTTCTAGCACATGGCGCGTGGTCTTGAGTACCGTGTCGGGATTGAGGCTCATGGAAGCGATGCCGATCTTTACAAGAAATTCGGCCATTTCCGGATAATCGGAAGGCGCCTGCCCGCACAGGCCGGAATGGATGCCGTGTCGCTGGCAGCCGTCCACCGCGAGCCGGATCATTTCCTTTACGCCGGGGTCGCGCTCGTCGTAGTCGAAGGCAACAATTTCCGAGTCGCGGTCGACCCCCAGTGTCAGCTGTGCGAGATCGTTGGACCCAATGGAGAGGCCATCGAATCGCGTCGCGAAAGCATCGATTTGGACGACATTGTTCGGAATCTCGCACATGGCGTAAATCTCAAGACCGTTTTCGCCGCGCTTGAGACCGAGCTCCGCCATCTTGTCCAGGACCCGGTCGGCCTCGGCCACACGGCGCACGAACGGGATCATGATGATTACGTTGGCGAAGCCCATCTCCTCGCGCACCCGCTTGAGCGCCGCGCACTCGAGTGCGAATCCCTCGGCGTAGGCGGGATGGGTGTAGCGCGAGGCGCCCCGGAAACCGAGCATCGGGTTGTCCTCCTTGGGCTCGAACCAGCGCCCGCCGAGCAGCGCCGCGTACTCGTTCGTCTTGAAATCGGACAGACGTACCACGACGGGCTTGGGGTAGAATGCTGCAGCGATCGTGCCGATGCCCTCCGATAGGCGTTCTACAAAAAACGAAGCACCGTCAGGGTAACGGCGGACCAGGGCATCAACCGCCGCACGCTCGTCCTTGTCTTGTATTCTTTCCGGATGCAGCAGCGCCATTGGATGGGCCCGGATGTGCTCGTTCACGATGAATTCCATCCGCGCCAGGCCCACACCATCGTTGGGCAGGTAGCTCGTACTGAACGCGACTTCCGGATTGCCCAGGTTGATCATGATGTGGGTGGCGGGGCGCTTTAGGCCGGCGAGATCGGTGGTTTCGACCTCGAACGGCACCGCGCCGCGATACACCTTGCCAGTGTCTCCCTCGGCGCAGGACACCGTTACGGTTTCCCCGTCCGGGATCCTGTCCGTCGCATTGCCGGCGCCGACCACGGCCGGGATGCCCAGTTCGCGCGCGACGATGGCGGCATGGCAGGTCCGTCCGCCCCGGTTCGTGATGATCGCGGCAGCGGCCTTCATCACCGGCTCCCAGTCCGGGGTGGTGGTATCCGCCACCAGCACCTCCCCTGGCCGGAACGTGGACAGCTGCTGTGGATTCGTAATGAGGCGAGCCGCGCCCTGCGCGATTCGGGTGCCTACCGACCGGCCGATGGCCAGGACCTCGCCGGAACCTTTCAGCACGTACTCTTCGAGCACATTGCCGCGCCGCTGTGAGGCCACCGTCTCCGGACGCGCCTGGACCAGGTAAAGCGCTCCGTCCCGCCCATCCTTGGCCCATTCCATGTCCATGGGCATGGGATGCCCGGCCCGCCCGCTGTAGTGGTCCTCCACCTTGATGGCGTAGTCTGTCAACTTCAACACTTCCTCGTCGGCAAGGCAGAAGCGAGCCTGGTCCGCCTCCGGAGTGGAAACGTTGCACGTGGTCTGCGTGCTCCCGGTCGGGGAATAGACCATTTTGACCTGCTTGTCACCGAGGACGTGCCGCAATACCACGCGCTTTCCCACTTTATAGGTAGGCTTGTGCACGTAGAACTCGTCCGGGTCCACAGCCCCTTGCACGACATTCTCGCCTAAGCCGTAGGCGCCGGTGATGAACACGACGTCACGAAAGCCCGACTCCGTATCGAGCGAGAACATCACGCCGCTCGCCGCCAGGTCCGAACGGACCATCTTCATCACGCCGACGGATAGCGCGATCTTGAAGTGATCGAAACCCTGGTCGAGCCGGTAGTGAATAGCGCGGTCGGTAAACAGCGAAGCGAAACAGCGTCGGCAGGCGTCCAGGAGATGCTCGTCGCCGCTGATATTAAGGTAGGTGTCATGCTGGCCGGCAAAGCTGGCGGTGGGCAGGTCTTCGGCTGTTGCTGAACTGCGGACCGCCACGCTCAGTTCCGGACCGTATTGCTCCCTCAGTCGCGCGTACGCCGAGAGGATTTCGTCGCGCAGATCCGGTGACAGGCCCGCGCCGTATACCAGATCGCGCGCTTCGCGCGCCCGGCGTGCGAGCTCCGCCACGTCGTCCTTGTTAAGGCCGTCCAGCAGGGCGTGCAGCCCTTCCCAGGCACGCGCCTGGGTCAGCATGTCGCGGTAGGCCTCGGCGGTAATGGCAAAGCCGTTCGGCACCTTGACGCCCAGTGGCGTCAGCGCGCGGTACATTTCGCCGAGCGAGGCGTTCTTTCCCCCCACCAGAGGTACGTCGTCGATGCCGATGTCTTGAAAATAGCGGATAAAGCGCTGGTTTGAACTCATTAGGTCTGGCTCCATGGTCACGGCGTTGGTATTCAAGGCCGTCTCGGTACTCGGGACGGCTTATTTCTTCCGAACTCGCGCGCCTCCTCCGCCACATGCAGCCAGAGACGATCGGCGGTCTGATTTGGCGCCACCGCAAAAGGTCCAGTTCGATGCTGCTTCGCGCGGTGTCGGTGAGATCTTGTGCTCTTCGCCTGCGCCAGTTCGCGTGATCATGCAAGGCGGATTCGCGCACTGAGCGGTCATTGTCCTCTTCCTCTTCACGGCACCTGGTAACTTTTTTGGGTCATAGCGCGCCCGGACACGGCGACGCCCCGATTTTCATCCCGACGCCGGGCAATACCGGTGCGCGCCACCGCTTCCTGGTCGCGGTCGATCGGGTCAACGTGCGGCGCCAGGCCCGGCCGGCGACGGCATCGAATCGCGCAACGACGAACATATTCGGCACCCGGGTGGAGCGCAGGTAGTCAGTTCCAAAAGCAACTGACGCCTTCCGCGCAAAGAGCGCAGCACCGAAGCGACTTGTTCGATTCGCGGTCTCGATGGCGAGAGCCGTTCTCCTCTTCTCATTACCGGTACTGCCGGCGTTGGCTGCCGCTTCCATGACCTGCTTCCGCGTTTACGTTCGGGGCACGGAGGGCCGTCCACCCACACCCGCAATAAAGGGCATTCGCCGCTCGAGACGAACGCCGCGGTGCGGGTGCAGGCACTTGGCGGCGTTCACCCGCCCGGATTAGGCGTGCCCGTGTGGCGCGTGCTGCATTCGGGTCGCCGCCCAGCCGGCATCGACGACAATCAGAAGCCCCACGATTATCTGGTTCCAGGTTGGCCCCGTCTGCGCCGTGAAGCGCAGGGCGAACGGCGCGAGGATCAGCCACACGCCCACGAGCAGGTTGAGCCATTCCTCCCAGAGATAGGGGCGCCTGCTCGCGGCAACAGCCAGGATCACGACCACCACGCCGGCGACATAGGAATTGCCGGCAGCCAGGCCGGTGCTCGCGCCCACGCCCACCAAGGGTGCTACGATCAGCCAGATACCCAGAACCACGTTGGCCACATCTAGCCAACTTCCTTCGACGCTGCTGCCTTGTTGCGTTGCCATGACACACCTCCTTGTTGTTTCGGGGTAAAACTGGAATCAGTATGCCGGGAAATACCTCCAGCACTACTTCGGCCCTGCCACCACTACAACGTCCGGAAGGAAGCGCAAACGCACTGGGCCCGAGGCATGACTGCTCAATCGGGCACGGTCACCGCGGAGCGATCCGCATCGCCGTAATTCCTGGCGACCCGACCATTGCGTGCCAGGCATTGAGGCGCCGGCATTTTGTCAAAACGAAACATCGCCGCCCGGCGCGACACTTCGAATCGGAGTCTGGCACCATCATCAGAAAACGCCAGAACGCACGTCGGGGAATGATGGCCGGTCGCAACACCGCCTCGATCGTGAGCGAAGCCACGCCTATCGAGAGCATTCGGCGACGGGGCCTTGGTTCGGGTCATCGCGAACCCGCCGCCGGACTCGGGTTGAGACTGCCTTCCGGATCGGATCGCAGTCTGCGGGAAGCCGGGCGCAGAACCCGCTTCCCGGGCTTGCCGCAACCTCGCGCGCCCGCTGGCGCTCCTTGGCTTATGCATGCTGATAAAATCCGTCTGCACTGTCTGGGTTGCCATCCTTGCCTGCATCCTGGGTCGCTCAAAACATGCTAATTGCCGGCTTGATTCATCTGATTGCGACGACCCGAACCACACTGGCTACCGTATACCCTGACCGGACCAGATAATTTGTAACGCTAACACAACAGATAAACGGCGATGTTGATGCAAATCAAATCATGACCTGCCACGTTTTCTGCGCAAACGCCCGTCAGTGATTGATTCAGTATGCGTGTGTTGCATCAAGCAAGATCGGGATCGGAAATGAAGTGTTGCTCTTGAGTTGTGTAAATTCATTGCGGTATGCAGCAGAGCTGCATGGGAGTGGCTGTCGTGGCGATTCGCAGCGTCGCGTGGCGCAGCCTGCAAATCCGTTTTCCCCCATGAATTCCGCCCCGCGTGTTTCGAGATCGTCCCCGAGACTTACGGCTGTGTCTTAAGGTAGTGGCTCTCGACCGGGCACAGCGAAGCGTCAAGACTGTAGATCAGGGGAACGCCCGTGGGAATCTCGCGACCCGCGATGTCTTCGTCGGGTATCCGGTCAAGGTACTTCACAACGGCGCGAAGGCTGTTACCGTGCGCGCAGACCAGAACAGGCTTCCCGTCACGGAGCCTGGGCGCAAGCGTTGTGCTCCAGTACGGCAGGAAGCGGTCGATGGTGTCCTTGAGGCTTTCCGTTTTCGGGAGATCTTCGCGGCGTAGCGTTGCGTAGCGCTGATCGTGCCCGGGGAAACGCTCATCGCTCTCCGCCAGCGCTGGGGGGCGGATATCGTAACTGCGCCGCCATTGCTGAACCTGTTCGGTCCCGACTCTTTCGGCCGTCTCCGCCTTATTCAGGCCTTGGAGCGCACCATAGTGCCGCTCATTGAGCCGCCAGTGCTTGTCGACGGGTAGCCACATGCGGTCGAGATCGTCCAGCACGACCCATAAGGTACGGATCGCACGCTTGAGAAGCGAGGTGCAGCACCACTCCGGCAGGATTCCCGCTTCCTTGAGGAGCGCCGCCGCTCGATGCGCTTCCTGCACACCCCGGTCGGAAAGATCCACGTCGGTCCAGCCGGTGAAGCGGTTGTCCCGATTCCAAATGCTCTCTCCGTGCCGCAAAAGGATGAGTTGGGTCATAACAATCTCTCCCAGTTGGGAACGGCGATCCCGACGCGGCCTGCCGGGCCTGCATCAACTCTATGACATGCAAGCGCAGCTAGCTTGCGGCCGCCAGAAAATCGTCCACGATTTTCTGCGACTCATCCTGAATGCGGCGCAGATGTTCAGGTCCCCGCAGGCTCTCGGAATAAATCTTGCAGATATCCTCGGTGCCGGACGGTCGCACTGCGAACCAGCCGCCGGACGTGACTACTTTCACGCCGCCGATGGGCGCACCGTTGCCAGGCGCGCTGCTGAGCACCGCATCGATATGTTCACCCGCAAGCTCCGTACGACCCAGCTGCTGCGGCGAGAACGCACGCAGCCGGCTCATCTGCTCGCGCGCGATGCGCGTGTCGGTGCGGCTGTAGGCGAATTCGCCAAAATCACGTGCGAGATCCGCATAGAGCGCTCCGGGATCGCGGCCGGTGGCGGCTGTAATCTCGGCCGCGAGCAGGGCCGCGGTGATCCCGTCCTTGTCCGTTGTCCAGACACTTCCATCTCGGCGCAGAAAGGATGCGCCGGCACTCTCTTCTCCCGCGAAACCCAGCGATCCGTCGAGCAGTCCGTCGACGAACCACTTGAAGCCGACCGGCACCTCGTACAGCCTGCGCCCGAGCTGTCCGGCCACGCAGTCGATCATCTGGCTGCTGACGACCGTCTTCCCCACCGCCGCATCCCGGCGCCAGTGCGGGCGGTTGCGGAACAGGAAGGAAATGGCGGCGCAAA
>JAJYEK010000047.1 GCA_021785795.1 Pseudomonadota bacterium | reverse complement strand
ATTCATGTCGATCACCATGGGGGTAATGATCGACCCAAACGCTAACCTTCAGGCTCATACCTCGTTGGAAATACGGCCCCCTGTTCAGGATCAAACCACGTTGGAAGAGACTGTGTCTGTGAAATCGAAAGAAGATAAGGTAATCTGGAAACGATGGTCCGGCGTGGGGTTCATGGATTTTCGGAGCGTTAGCCCTTTGAATGGGGATGCGCCATTTCGGCGCCCTCCTGGACTTTGTCTAGGAGGTGCCGACGTGCGCGGGCAAACTCGTTCTGGCTCGGGCGAAGGGGTTTGCGTCCTGGACCGTGTCTGGTCACCGGGTTGCAAAGTACTGCGGCAACTTCAATGTTCGCAATTTCAATCGTCTCCATCGGCGCCTTTGCGTGCCGTTTGCCCAGCCGGCCAATCGGGAGAAACCGGGGGGCTTCGAGGCCGGTTCGGACGCGCAACCGGGAAAGCCCTGCCATTGCGGTATTCGCCGGCATGTCGCGCGCAACGGTCTGGCCGGCGCCAACGAGGTCGACGATCGTACGAAAGCACGTCCAGCGCGACGGCGCGCGTTGGACCGATGGTAGAAGGAATCTAAGGCAGAATCGCCGGCGTCACCCAATACGTGGCGCCCGCGGGGAACGGACCGCGGCCGCGGAGCCCTTTTTCCAGGACGCCGGCGCGGCGATCCGGTCCATGTCGGAGGAAGTAAAAAAACTGTTCGGTCTCCCATGGAAATCCAGCTCGCTCTGAACAAACAGCCGTGTTCAGCGCATGCCGTTTCCAGGCGAGTCGACGGCATCGCCCGCCTGTCCAAAGACCTGGCGGACTCCGAAAGCAAGCGTGACAGGTTGCCGGCAATGTCTCGGTGCTGGCCGACCGTGTGTGCGCTGATTTATGGATTCAAGGTGTGAGGTGCGGTATGGAACGACTGTTCTTTTGGCGGCGTCCGGCGAAGAACTCTCTTCTGGAGTCGGCGAGAGATGGAGCCGATCATGCCGCTCTTCTGACGGAGACCTGTGCGGTACTGGACAAAAATTCGATATCGCTCGCCCGGTTCTCCGCCCGGCTCAGGGTCGTGGCTGACGACGTCCATGGTGTAGCGACTTCCATGGAGCACGTCGCATCCGTATCGGATGCTTCTCGGGAGGCTTCGAACTCGATGTTCTCGCGGGCAAAGGAGTCGGCTGAATCGGCGCTTCGCAACAAGACGCGGAGCGAGTCCGGTATCCGTTCGCTGGAGGAGGTCGTGGGCGACATCCGGTCGATTATGCACTGGTCCGAGGAGACCCGCGCAGTGATCGAATCTCTGGTCGAAAACACGAAGCGCATCCACGTGTCGACGCGCATGATCCGCGAGATCGCGGATCAGACGAACCTTTTGGCGCTCAACGCCGCGATCGAGGCGGCCCGCGCCGGGGAGCGTGGTCGCGGATTCGCCGTCGTCGCGGACGAGGTCAGGAAGCTGGCGCAGCGCACCGCAGAGGCGACGGCGGAGATCGATGATCTTTCCGGGACCATTTCCGGAGCGACATCGGAGTCCGTCGGCAAGTCGGATTCACTGCTTGCGGCTTCGAGAAAGGCGTCCGGAAACGTCGACACCGTGGTCAAGCAGCTTGGCGAAATTCTTCGGGACACCATCGACATGGGGACGTTCGTCGCGTCGATCGCGTCGACGGCCGAGGTCAACGCGGGGCAGGCTATGCACATGTCAGAGAATGCCCGGGAAATGACTTCCAAGCTGGGCGACGTAAAGAAGGCGATGGAGTCAATGGCGTCCGATTCGCTGGCGCTCACGGAGCACGCGGAGGCGGCTCAGAGGTTGATGATCCTGGACGGTTCCGCAGAGTGGCATCGCAGAATCTATGACGTCGCCAGAACGGCGGCGGCCCGGGTCGCCCAGGTGTTCGAAGAGGCGATTCGGGCTGGCCGCTTGTCGCATCCCGATGTGTTCGATACGGATTACAAGCCCATTCCGGATACCTTTCCTCAAAAGTACAAGACGCGGTATGACGAATTCACTGATCGCATGCTTCCGGACATCCAGGAGCCGATCCTAGATGCGATGCGGGAGGTCGTGTATGCGGGGGCTGTCGATCGGAACGGGTATTTCCCCACGCATAACCGGCGGTTTTCGAAACCGCTTACCGGAGATCGCGAAACGGACCTGGTGAACAACAGGACGAAGCGAATCTTCGACGACCGGACCGGCGCCCGATGCGGATCGAACACGAACGAGGTATTGCTGCAGACCTATCAGAGGGATACCGGCCAAGTGTTCTTCGATCTCTCCGTTCCCATTCGGGTGGACGGACGTCATTGGGGTGGGTTTCGGGTCGGCTATGAAGCGCGCACGGGCGAGGATCGATGAACAGGATCTCGCAGGCCACAATGATCACGTGATGCGGGCGCTGTCTCGCTGCTGGTTTGCCCAATTATCCGTGGAGGGTTTGGCGCCCGACCTGGATTCGAAGATGATGTCGCACTATGACCAACAAGCCGGCGCGAAGCGCAAGCGCGCTTCGCGCCGCGAGCGGCTGGAGTGCCGGCCAGGCATCGCACGCTTCACACCGCCAAGATGAAGATCGCCTGCTGCAAGGGTGCCAAGCGGCGCGGCAGCCACACTGAGCGGCGCTGCGCACGCTGGACCGCTTCCTCGTGCGCTGGCATCCGAATTTCGCAGCGGGACCCTAGGCGCCGGATGAATCGAGAGGTTCACGCCCGGCTTTAGTTAGGGTGCGGGGGGGTGCCCCTATATGTTTAGTCAAGCGTTATCCACGGGAGCAGCATGATAGAAGCTGCCATCACGGATCATCGCAAAGAGCACATCGCAGCGCCGGCGCGCGAGGGCGATAAGCGCCTGGTTGTGCCGTTTGCCTTGCTGGATCTTGCGATCGTAGTAGGCCCGGGAGACCGGGTCGCGCAGCGCAGCGAACGCCGAGAGGAACAGAGCGCGTTTGAGCACCTTGTTCCCGCGCCGGGAAGGATGCTCACCGCGGATCGAACTACCCGAGCGGCGCGTGACCGGGGCCAGCCCGGCATAGGCCGCGAGGTGTGCTGCCGAAGCGAAGGGGCGGCTCGTGACGTCGGTGAGGAGTCTCGCTGCGGTCCTGACGCCGACTCCCGGCATGCTCATCAGGACCGGGGCAAGAGGGTGCGCGTTCACGCGCTGTTCGACTTCGTTCTTAAGCTCCTCCCGCTGGCGGCGCAAGGTGGTGAGCTGCTCGGCGAGTCTCGGCACGACGAGCTCTGCGGCCTGCGTTCCGGGAACGATGACGGTCTGCTCCCGCAAGGCCTGGTGGATTTCGCCGGCCAAGGTCTTCGCCAGGCGCGGCGCGAGCCGGGCGAGAAAGGCCATCAGACGTTTCTCGCTGACGGCCGACAGGGTTTGAGGCGAGGGGTATTTCTGCAGGAGGTTCAGCACCGCCGGGTGATCGAGCTTAGGGCCCAGCACTCGCTCAAGCGCCGGGTGGATCTGGGTGAGAAGCCCGCGGATGCGGTTGCTCACCTGGGTGATCTGCCCGGCAAGATCATCGTCAAAGCCGCACAGGAGCATCAATTGCGCGAGCGCCTCATCGCTTTTCGGCAGTGTGCGCAGGGCATGCGGCATGGAGCGCGCAGCTTCGGCGATGATGGCGGCGTCACGTGCATCGGTCTTTGCTTCCCCGGCATGGAGATCGGCAATCCGGCGCATCGCCAGCCCCGGCAGATACGCGACTTCAACGCCTTGCGAGCGCGCCACGGTCACGGGCAGCGCGCCGATGGTGGCCGGCTGATCGACAACGAGCAGCAGTGCACCATGCTCCTTGAGCTCGATGAGAAGCGCCTTGAGCCTCAATTCGTCATTGGGCAGGGCTTTATCGAACAACCGCTTACCTGTCCGGTCGATGGCCACGGCGTGATGCTCGCCCTTGCCCACGTCGACCCCGATGAAAACATCGAACCCGTCATGATGAGTGAACTTGTCCATACCGACACTCCTTTGCCTTCCAGGTTTGCCTGCGGTGAACGACCTCCTGGCAGTGCGTCTCGGCATCCACGTTACAGGCGGCCTTTCAGCACAATGGGCCGAACCCTATCAGCGATGATGCACTGCCTTCCAGACCCGGTGACAACACCCCCCGGATCATGGTCGACTGGGGGCAGAAATCATGCCGGGTCTGGTTGGCCGATGCCCCTATTGTAGGGGCATGAACATAGTAACGGGTGCAGCCCCCGCACCCAACGCTGCTCGACCAGCCCCGGCCTCACCGCGGGAGCTTGCGGCATCTTCCGTCTGCGCGCACCAGGCGAGATATATCCTCAGAACGGGATGTCATCATCGAAGTCATCCGCGGGGCCGCCTCCCTTCGCGGCCTGGCCGCCGGTGGTGGCTGCCGGGCGCGTGTCTGCCATCGCCGACTGATCCATGTCGACGTCCGCCGGCACCCCCCGTCCTTCGCGCGATCCGAGCATCTGCATTTCGTTTGCGACGATTTCCGTGGTGTAGCGGTCTTTGCCTTCCTTGTCCTGCCATTTGCGCGTCTGCAGACGCCCTTCGACGTAGATTTGTGCGCCTTTCTTCAGGTATTCACCGGCTATTTCAGCCAGACGGCCGAAAAATACCACCCGGTGCCATTCGGTACGCTCCTGCTTCTCGCCGCTGGCCTTGTCCTTCCATGACTCCGACGTGGCCAAAGTGATATTGGCGATCGCACCGCCATTGGGGGAATAGCGGACTTCCGGATCCTTGCCGAGATGGCCTACCAGTATGACTTTGTTGATGCCGCGTGCCATATGCATTCCTCCTAGCGTTGACCACAGAGACTGCCTGTTCCCGACGAAAACCCGATCTTCTGTGGCATATGGGTGAAAATCTGTATCTTATCGGAACCGCAAGACGTTGAATTCTCCGCCAGCGCCATGACGGCGGCAAGTCCTGCGGGTAATGTCCTGGCGGGGCGGGGCGCGACCGCGCCGCGGCCGAACCGGATCTCCGGTGTTGCGTCAGCCGGACCCGGGCCCCGGATCTGTCGATGCGGTGATGTCGCCCAGATGAAAAGCCAATCTGCCCGTTCGGCGGTCCTGGTAGTAGTACCGCAGCGTGCGCTGGATCGCGGGAAAGGCCAGCTCATTCCAGGGAATGTCCGCTTCCCGGAATAGTTTCACCTCGAGACTCTCGGTGCCAGGCGCATAGTCGGAATTGAGCAGCTGTCCATGGAATATCAGGTACACCTGGTTGACGTGTGGCAGATTGAACAGGCTGAACAGTTCGCCGATATCGACGTCCGCATTTGCTTCTTCCCGGGCTTCGCGCGCGGCGGCGGCGGCGGTGGTTTCTCCGTTTTCCATGAATCCGGCCGGCAGCGTCCACAGCCCGTAACGGGGGTTGATCGCCCGGCGGCACAGTAGCACCTCACTGCCCCGTTCCGGAATGCAGCCGACCACCAGCTTGGGGTTCTGGTAATGGATCGTCTGGCAGCGCTCGCAGACGTAGCGGGGAAGGTTGTCGCCGGCAGGCACCTTCAGTCTGACCGGAGCACCGCACTCACTGCAATATTTCATCGCCGGGATGGAAATCCTGAGTATCAATATCCTGCATCGGGATAAGGCCCATTATATATCCCGGAGTCGGTGTTCCCGACAAACGCCTGTATGGCTCGGGTGCATCTCCAGTGCGGCGGCGCCGAAGGCAGGGGTGGCCTATGCGGAACCGGTCCGGTTCGCCGGCGTGGCTGGGCGCCGGACTGCCGGAGCGGGGATGAAATTTCCGGGGAAAGCCGGGCAATCGCGGCAACGCGCCGGTTGCCGGCGCGTTGCCTTCGATGCGCCGTGAATCAGACCATTTCCTTGAGTGACTTCAGGGGCTGGACCTTGACCACGTTCCGGGCTGGTTTGGCCTTGAACGTGACTTCTTCCTTGGTGAAGGGATTGATCCCCTTGCGGGCCGGAACGGCCGGTTTGCGCACCACCTTCAGCTTCATCAATCCGAACACGTTGACGACTCCAGGACCGTTCTTCAGATCGCGGCGGATCAGATTGGAGAGGTGTTCGAACACTGCGTTGACGTCCTTGCGTTTCAGGTCGGTCTTGTCTGAAATGTAGGTCAGGATTTCGGACTTGGTGGTGGGTTTTTTCGTCGCCTTGCTCTTTGTTGCCATGAGTCGCTCCCGATGGTGTGGTTAACAAAAACTGCGGTAAAGTAGCATAAATTCCGCTGAAAATAGAAGGGGACGTCGTCGTCTTCGATCGGTTGTTCTGCTTCGGCAGCAGCGGAACCGCCGGCCATTTTGACTGCAGCATAAACTTCGTGCCGTAACGAAATGAAACGTAACGTGGTTTGGTTGTCGGTATTTGCGATTGCGATGGCACTGCTCGAGGCGGCAGTCGTAATCTATCTGCGCCGCCTCTATTACCCGGGAGACATCCTGAAGATTTTTCCGCCGAGAATACTGGCGCGCCTGGATCTGGAGCTGGAACTCTCGCGCGAGGCCGCCACGCTCGTCATGCTCTTCGGCGTCGCCGTCCTCGCCGAGCGCGGATTCGTGCGGGTTTTTGCGGCGTTTGTCTACAGCTTCGGTTTATGGGACATTTTCTACTACGTCTGGCTCAAGGCGTTCATCGGCTGGCCGGTGCACTGGGGCGGGTGGGACATACTGTTTCTGATTCCCTGGGCCTGGCTCGGGCCGTGGATGGCGGCGGCGCTCGTGGCCGCGATGTTCGTAATCTGGGGCAGTGCTGTCCTGACGCTGCGCGGCAGCTATCGTGCAACCTATTTGAACGCCGCGTTATTCACGGCCGGGACCGTCCTGGTGCTGGTGTCCTTCCTGCAGCCGGCCTTCAGCCTGCTTGGTCGCGGTGAGCGGGCGCTGGCAAATTACCGGCCGGGGGGCTTCTGGTGGTGGGCCTACGGCAGCGGCTACATTCTGATGGCGGCGGCGCTGGTTCGGATCTTCTTTGACGGTCGGCGGGAGGCATAAAAGAATGGCAGAGCGTGCACGGAATCCGGGTGGCCGGGGGAATGGATCAGGCAGGCTCGATGAGGTCGTGGCACGGGCGCGCCAGGAGCGCGATGAGCGCATGAAGGGCTATCGCGAGATGTCACTCCGGATCCACCCTTGGGTGTGTGGCCGGTGCGGGCGGGCGTTTACCCGCGAAAATTTGCACCTGCTCACGGTGCACCACAAGGACCATAACCACGATAACAATCCGCTGGACGGCAGCAACTGGGAAAATCTCTGCATCTACTGCCATGACAACGAGCATTCCCGCTATCTGGACCACCAGGCCGGCGCGGGAGGCACGCAGGCAAAGGTGCCGGATGAAAGGCAGGGGGCGACGAACCGGCCGTTTGAGGCGCTCAGGGATCTCCTGAAGCCGAAATGATCCCGAAACGAGGAACGGCTAATGCATTGCTGTGCCGGTAGGTTCGCTCCCGCAGATCCTGCGTATCACCGCCGCAACGGCGGATCCGCAGTCGAAAACCCCCGTGAGGCGGCCAAAGCGGGGCCATATAGCCGGAACTCTGTCCCCGGGACGCTCAGGGGCTATCTCCACCGGTATATAGGCATGAATCCGCATCCGGCGCTAGCCTGTCTGGGCCAGGGCACCATGGAGGGAATGGATATGAGCCTTACACCCACATTGCGGCAGTACCTTGCCGATCATCACATCGCCTACGAGATCCTGGGACACCAGCGCACAAGCTCGAGCCTTGCGACCGCGAACGCTGCGCACGTGCCTGCCGGCATGCTGGCCAAGTCAGTGGTCCTCGAGGATGACTTCGGATTTTTGGTTGCAGTCATTCCCGCCAACTGCCATTTGGCGCTCGGCCAGGTGCGTCGACTGCTGGACCGGCGGCTGGGTCTGGCGTCGGAGCGGTCCATCGCGGCGTTGTTCCGGGATTGTGAGGCCGGGGCGGTGCCGGCGGCTGGATGCGCCTACGGATTGGACACGGTGGTGGATGACAGCCTGGTGGACCAGCCCGAGGTGTATATCGAAGGCGGGGACCACCGTGAACTCCTCCATCTGAGCAAGGACCAGTTCCGGCGCCTGTTTTCGGCGGCCCGGTGCGGACGCATCAGCCATACCTTCGTCTGATCGCCTGCTGGCCGTGGGTTGGCGGCCGGGGCGGCCCCCTTTACGGCGGTCGTGCGGCGGCAGGCCAGTTCAGGCTATAATTTCTCGTAATACACGCTTGTTTTACGCGGGTTCGGACCCCAGTCTAACCCGCGGCGTCATTTCGCGGAGGATTGTCATGCCGATTTACGAATATCTATGCCAGGCCTGCGGGCGTGAACACGAGGCGATGCAGAAGCTGAATGAACCGGTCCTGACCGTGTGTCCGGCCTGCGGGAAACCGGAGCTCAAGAAGCGGATTTCGGCCGCCGGATTCCAACTCAAGGGAAACGGCTGGTACGCAACGGATTTCAAGGGGGGGTCCGGCAAGCCCAAGGATGGCGGCGACAAGGCGGTTGACGCCGGTTCCGGCAGCGACAGCGCTCCAGCAAAGAAAATCCACGGTTGCGGCGGCGGCACCTGCGGCTGCGCCTAAATAGTAAATTCCAAATTCCCTTGATCCGCCTGCCCCAGGCGGTCACGGGCTAGGCCCTGGACCACGTCGGATCGCCGGACTTGTCGGCAGGCGGTCTGCCGCGTTGCCGGGCTGAAACCTCCGGCCATACGCTCCCGCCGCAGTGCCGCCGTTGATGCCGACCGGGACGATTTCAGAGGGGCAGTACCGGCGCCACCGGGGCAGTCCGTGCGGGGATCCGCGCTCCAGGGCGCCTGGTTCCGCGATGCGCGCTACCTAGGCTGATTCGGAGCCATCTGCGGAGCCCTTTTGCCGGTTCCAGCCCGTCTGGGTTCCGGTTTCTGATGGTCGTCTGCGTGCCTGGGGCGCATGGATTTCGGCGGTCTGCCGGAGGGGCGGCGCGGGGCCAGGCCGTAACGCCGGATGCGGTGCAGCTTCGTGCTTCATGGCGCGCCTGCCCAGTCCGCTGCCGGGTTCTTCCTGATGGTAACCTGCACCGATATCACCGGGTCGCACCGGGACAGGCGTGGTGCGAACCACCACATTCTGCCCGCCTGGGTGTTCGGTCCGGTCGCATGGTGGTTGTTCGTTGAAGCCGGAAAAGCCGGGGGCCGGGGGGATGTCCGCCGCCTGCCTTGCCCCGGTCCTTGCCCATTGCCATAGGAGGGGTACCGCAGCGCGTTCTGGTAGAATCAGGTGCCATGTCGCGGCCGGCGTCGGAGCGATGCGCCGGGATTCCGATTTCTCTGCCTAGTGTTTAAGGACCCATACTCAGAATGCGCAGCCATTATTGCGGAAAACTGGACCTCAGCCTGACGGGCGAGGCGGTGCAACTTTGTGGCTGGGTGCACAGCCGCCGCGATCACGGCGGTGTCATTTTTGTCGATCTGCGCGACCGCGCCGGTGTGGTGCAGGTCGTTTTCGATCCCGGCAATACCGCCGCATTTTCCGCAGCCGAAGGCGTGCGCAGCGAGTACGTCCTGCGCGTTGAGGGGGAAGTGCGGCGTCGTCCGCCCGGAACCGAGAATCCGCATCTGCACAGCGGGATGGTCGAGGTGCTGGCAAAAAGCCTGGAGGTCCTGAACCGTTCGGAGCCATTACCCTTCCAGCTCGACGAGCCGGAGATCAACGAAAGTGTGCGTCTGAAGTACCGCTATCTCGATCTGCGGCGAGATCGCATGCACCGCAATATGCTCCTGCGCCACTCGATTACCCGCACCTTGCGCCGGTTCCTTGAAGATCACGACTTCGTCGAGATCGAAACGCCGGTGCTTACCAAGTCCACGCCCGAGGGTGCGCGCGATTATCTGGTTCCAAGCCGCACGCATCCCGGACATTTCTTTGCGCTGCCGCAATCGCCGCAGCTCTTCAAGCAGCTGCTGATGGTTGCCGGGTTCGAACGCTATTTCCAGGTCACTCGCTGCTTCCGCGACGAGGACCTGCGCGCCGACCGGCAGCCTGAATTCACCCAGCTCGACATCGAGACCTCGTTCCTCGACGAGGATGGCATCATGCGGTTGATGGAGGAGATGATCCGCACGGTTTTCCGGACGGTGCTCGCGGTAGAACTGCCGGATCCATTTCCGCGCATGACTTATGCCGAGTCCATGGCGCGCTTCGGTGTCGACCGTCCGGACCTGCGCGTCGCGCTCGAGCTTGTCGAGATCGCCGATCTCGTCGGGAAGTCGGACTTCAAGGTCTTTGCACAGGCTGCCAACCAGCCCGGCGGCCGTGTTGCGGCCCTGCGTCTGCCGCAGGGGGGCCGGCTGTCGCGCAAGGACATCGATGACTACACAGCTTATGTGGCCGGATTCGGAGCCAAGGGGCTCGCCTACATAAAGGTCAACGACGCTGCGCGCGGACGGGATGGACTGCAGTCGCCGATCCTGAAATTCCTGTCCGACGAGGTGCTGTCGGCGGTGATGGAGCGCTGTTGCGCTGCAACCGGGGATATCATCTTTTTCGGTGCCGACCAGGCAAAGGTGGTGAACGACGCGCTTGGCGCGCTGCGTATCCGGCTGGGCCACGACCTGGGCCTGGTGGAGCAAGCGTGGAAGCCGGTGTGGATCGTGGATTTTCCGATGTTCGAGTACAGCGGCGAAGAGCGGCGCTGGCAGTCGCTGCACCACCCGTTTACCGCCCCCAAAGAGAACGATCGCGAACGGGTCGACATCGATCCGCAGAATGCGCTGTCGCGCGCTTATGACATGGTACTCAACGGGTCTGAGATCGGCGGTGGTTCGATCCGCATCCACCGCAGTGAAGTGCAGGAGAAGGTGTTCGAACTGCTCGGCATCGGGGCGCAGGAGGCGCAGGCCAAGTTCGGGTTTCTGCTGGATGCCCTGAAATTCGGGGCGCCGCCCCACGGAGGCATTGCCTTCGGGCTCGACCGCATCACCGCGATCATGGTCGGTGCGGATTCGATCCGCGACGTCATCGCCTTTCCCAAGACCCAGAAGGCGGCCTGCCTGCTCACCGATGCCCCCAGCACGGTGGACGAAGCGCAGCTGCGCGAGCTCCACATCCGTCTGAGCAAGCTACCGGAGCCGGCAAGCGGTGCAGGCTGAAACGCGCAGCTACAAGCGTCCGGAGTCGGTGTTGGTGGTCGTGTACACGCGCGCCGGCAGGGCGCTCATGCTGCGCCGCGCCGATTTCCCTGAGTTCTGGCAGTCGGTCACGGGCAGCATGGAATGGACCGACGCCACGCCGCTCGCCACTGCCATGAGGGAGTTGCGCGAGGAGACCGGGCTGATCGCGGGTCCGGCAGATCTGCGCGACTGGCACGCGAGCAACCGCTACGTACTCTTTCCGCATTGGCGCCACAAATATGCGCCGGGCACGGTCGAGAATACGGAGCATGTGTTTTCGCTGGAGCTCGCCGACGAGCCGCCCATCAATCTCACTCCTGCCGAACATTCAGAGTATGTGTGGATACCGCTGGCCGATGCCGCACGGCTTGCTTTTTCCTGGACCAATCGTGACGCACTCCTCGCTCTGGAGGCGGAGCGGGATCGGGCCGGCCCGGGCGGGCGTGCCAGGGAGGGGCTGTGATGACGCTGCCCCGGGACCGGCGGGTTCCGTGACACGGCGGACATGGCCGCGCGTTTATGCGGCTGCCGATCCAGGAATCTAGGGGTGAACACCGCAAGGCCGCAGCCCGGCGCCGCGTTCCGGGGCGAGACTGTAATTTTGGTCAATGGCCTATGGATGCCGACCTGGGCGCTTGCCCTGCTGGCACGGCGCCTGCGCGACTGCGGTTATGAGGTGCGCAGTTTCACCTACCGGTCGGTAGCCTTGAGTCTGCGGGAGAACGCTGACTTGCTGCAGCAGTTCGTCGAGGCGCGTCCGGCTGCAGTGACCCACTTTGTCGGCTACAGTCTGGGCGGCATCGTGGTGCACGCCCTGTTTCATTATCATCCGCGGCAGCATCCCGGCCGTATCGTCACGCTCGGCTCGCCCCATCAGGGCAGCGCCGCCGCTGCCGGTGCCGCGCGGTTAGCCTTGGGCCGTCATCTTCTCGGAAAGAGCCTGCCGGCCCTCTTAGCCGGCGGGGTGCGCGAGTGGGCATGGCCGCCGCGGTCGACCGGCACCATTGCCGGCACGCTTAAACTCGGGATCGGCTGCCTCCTTCCTGGGCCGGCCGGCCCCTCCGACGGTACGGTACGGCTGGCCGAGACTTGGCTGCCGGACGCGGCCGACCAGGCCGCGTTTCCGGTATCCCATTTCGGCCTGCTCACGTCCCGGAAAGTCGCCCGCGCGGTCTGCCGGTTCCTGGATTCAGGTCAGTTCGGTCCCTGATGGTCCTGGCCGCAGGCGGCCGCGCGACTGCTGGCGGACCGCTTTGGGAACCCGCGCGCGCGGTGTTAGACTGGCCCCGGCGTCCGGCGCCAT
Source organism: Pseudomonadota bacterium (assembly GCA_021785795.1). The sequence continues at coordinate 11,461 of JAJYEK010000047.1, read as the reverse complement.
CCTGGTCGCCTGAAGAGGTCGTCAAATCCACTGAGTCAGGAGCCGAAATCCCCATGGCCGGCCACAGCAAATGGGCCAATATCCGTTTCCGCAAGGGCGTCCAGGATGCCAAGCGCGGAAAGATCTTTACCAAGCTGATCCGCGAGATCACCGTTGCGGCGCGTGCCGGCGGCGATCCGGATTACAACCCGCGCCTGCGCGGGGCGATCGATAAAGCCCTGACGCAGAACATGACCAAGGACAGCATCGAGCGCGCGATCAAGCGCGGGACCGGCGAGCTCGAAGGTGCGCACTACGAGGAAATTCGCTACGAGGGATACGGTCCGGGCGGCGTCGCAGTGATGGTCGAGTGTACTACCGACAACCGTACCCGGACCGTCGGCGAGGTGCGTCACGCGTTCGCCAAGCACGGCGGCAACCTCGGTACCGACGGCTCGGTCGCCTACCTGTTCAGGAAGCTCGGCGTGTTGACCTTTCCGGCGGGGACTAGCGAGGATAGGGTCATGGAAGCCGCGCTGGCGGCGGGGGCGGACGATGTGGTCACCAATGAGGATGGTTCCATAGAAGTGCTGACCGCGCCCGAAGCCCTCGAAGATGTACGCGGGGCGATGGACCAGGCCGGGGTCAGCCCCGAACACGCTGAGATCGTGCAGCGTGCCAGCACAGATGTCAGACTGAGCGGCGAAGAAGCCGAGAAGATGCTGAAACTCATGGATGTCCTCGAGGACCTGGATGACGTGCAGAATGTGTACAGCAATGCAGATTTTCCCGATGACGTATTGGAGCGGCACGCAGGCTGAGCGCGCAGGCAGGCGCCGCCGGTGCCGGCAATAGCGGCAGGGATGCGGATACTGGGCATAGATCCGGGTTCGCGCGTCACCGGATTCGGCATTGTGAGCGTGCTGCACTCGGGTGCGGTCGCCTATGTAGCGAGCGGCTGTGTGCGGGTGACCGGTGAAAATCTGGCCGATCGCCTCAAAGTCGTGTACAACGGGGTGGCCGAGATCATCGAGCGGTACCAGCCGGAAGTGCTCACCATCGAGAAAGTGTTTATGGCGCGCAATGCTGATTCCGCGCTCAAGCTCGGGCAGGCCCGGGCGGCCGCCATACTGGCGGCGGCGAACCACGCGCTGCCGGTGTCCGAGTACACTGCGCTGCAGATCAAGCGCGCTGTGGTCGGCTATGGGCATGCGCACAAGGATCAGGTCAAACACATGGTCAAGGCGCTCCTGGACCTCACCGGGACACCCCAGGCCGATGCAGCCGATGCGCTGGCCTGCGCCATCTGTCACGCGCACGCCTCCGGTGCTGGCACGGGGGCGCGCCGGATGACGCCCCGCCTGCGGGTCGTGCGCGGCTTCAGGGGTGATCAGTGATCGGGCGCTTGTGCGGCACGCTGCTGCATCGGGAGCCGCCGCTGCTTCTGGTGGATGTCGGCGGGGTGGGCTACGAACTGGAGGCGCCCATGTCGACGTTTTACGATCTTCCTCAGGCCGGCGAAAACGTCACCCTTTTTACCCATCTCGTCGTGCGCGATGATGCCCATCTGCTTTATGGTTTTTCGCGCGATCGCCAGCGCCGGCTCTTCCGCAGCCTGCTCAAGGTAAACGGCGTGGGTCCGCGTGTTGCGCTCGCGATCCTCTCGGGCCTGTCGGACGAGGACCTGCTGCGCTGCATCGCACAGGAGGACATCGCGCGCCTCACACGGGTGCCGGGTATAGGCCGCAAGACCGCCGAAAGGCTCATCATCGAACTGCGCGACAAGGTTGAGCCGGCGCCGACGGCCGGTGCCGTCCATCCGGCGGCTGTGCCGTCCGATCCGATGCAGGAGGCGGTCAGCGCCCTGGTTGCATTAGGCTACAAGCCGCAAGAGGCGAACCGCGCAGTGAGCGCCGTGCCCCCGGAGGGACTGCGCAGCGAAGAGATCATACGCCAGGCCCTCAAGAGCCTGGCAGGGTTGCGTACATGATTGAAACCGAGCGCCTGGTCTCGGCCCACCATGAAGGTTCGCCCGAGGAGCTGGGCGCAGAAAACAATCTGCGTCCTCAACGCCTGCAGGACTACATCGGTCAGCCCGAGATCCATGAGCAGATGGAGGTGTTCATTGCGGCGGCGCGCAAGCGCGGCGAGGCGCTCGACCATGTGCTGCTGTTCGGCCCGCCGGGGCTCGGCAAGACGACGCTGGCCAACATCATCGCTCACGAGATGGGGGCGGGGCTGCGGCAGACTTCCGGACCGGTGCTGGAGCGCCCCGGCGACCTCGCGGCCCTGCTGACCAACCTGCAGCCGCACGATGTGCTGTTCATCGACGAGATCCACCGGCTGAGCCCGGTCGTGGAAGAAATCCTGTATCCGGCCATGGAGGACCGGCAGATCGACATCCTGATCGGCGAAGGTCCGGCCGCCCGCTCGATCAAGCTCGAACTGCCCGCGTTCACGCTTATAGGCGCCACCACCCGTGCCGGCCTGCTGACTTCCCCGCTGCGCGACCGCTTCGGGATCGTGCAGCGCCTGGAATTCTATGGAGTCGACGATCTGGCGCGCATCGTCACACGTTCCGCCGGGATCCTGGGCATAGACACGGAGCCAGAGGGGGTAACGGCGCTGGCCCGCCGCTCGCGGGGAACTCCGCGCATCGCCAACCGGCTGCTGCGGCGCGCACGTGATTTCGCTCAGATTCGGGGCGAGGGCGTGTTGAGCGCGGAGATCGCGGAAGGCGCGCTGCGCATGCTGAGCGTCGACGAGCATGGCTTTGATCCGCTCGACCGCAAGTTCCTGCTGGCGGTGCTCGAGAAGTTCAGCGGTGGCCCGGTCGGGATCGATTCCATAGCCGCTGCCATCGGAGAGGAGCGCGGTACCATTGAGGACGTCATCGAGCCGTACCTGATCCAGCAGGGGTTTCTGGCGCGCACGCCACGCGGACGGATTGCAACCCGTGGCGCATGGGTCCATTTCGGGCTGTCGCCGCCTGCGGCCCCTGAGCCGGCACAACGCGGGATCTTTGAAGACGAATAGCGCATGCGGCTGCGACCGGGACAGGACCGAAATCGATTCCCGAGCGCGTACGCTTTGCGCGTTGCTGCCGGAAGCCCGCCATGAGCGCGGCCTTTTCCATGCCGGTGAGGGTATATTACGAGGACACGGACGCGGGTGGCGTCGTGTATTACGCAAACTACCTGAGGTTCATGGAACGCGTGCGCACTGAATGGCTGCGTGCGCTGGGTTTCGATCAGACTGAACTTAGCAGCAGAGAAAATGTCGTATTCGCGGTACGCTCCGTGCGGGCGGAGTACCTGAGGCCGGCGCGTTTGAATGACATGTTGGAAATCACGGCGGCCCTGGACAGAATCGGTTCCGCAAGCCTTTCGTTTGCGCAGGAAGTCCGCCGCAGCAGCGAGGTCCTCTGTGTCGGCACGGTCAAGGTCGCGTGCCTCGATGCACGCGGATTTTTCCCGAAGCCAATTCCGCCCCACGTCCTGTCCTGCATCAATCTCTGGAGAGAATCTTGAATATCGTCGCTGCCAATCAGGGCATTGCGTTGTTCTCAATCATCCGCGACGCGAGCGTGCTGGTACAACTGGTGTTGCTGTTACTGCTGGTGGCATCGCTGCTGTCCTGGACCATGATTTTCCGCAAATGGTTCATGCTGAAGGGGGCCGGCCAGGATGCGACCGGATTCGAAAGGCGGTTCTGGTCCGGCGGTAACCTCAATCAGTTGTACAAGGAGCTGTCTCAGCATGAGGATGGGATCGCCGGGATGGAATCCATGTTCGTCGCCGGTTTCAAGGAATATGCCCGTCTCGAAAAGCAGAAAAACATCGAGCCGATGGATATCTTGGAAGGCGCACAGCGCGCCATGCGTGTGGCGCTCAGCCATGAGATCGAGTACCTGGAGACGAGCCTGTCGTTCCTCGCGACGGTCGGTTCGACCAGTCCCTATGTCGGCCTGTTCGGTACCGTTTGGGGCATCATGAACGCTTTCCACGCCCTCGGTGCGCTGCAACAGGTCACGATCGCCAATGTGGCACCCGGCATCTCGGAGGCTCTGGTTACCACGGCCATGGGGTTGTTCGCGGCTATTCCCGCGGTAATCGCCTACAACCGCTACTCCCATGACGTAGAACGCCTGGTTACGCGCTACGAGGTGTTCTCCGAGGAGTTCTCCAATATTCTGCAGCGTCAGGCGTTCCTGGCCAAGGCATGAGTATGTCCACCTATCGCAGCCGGCGCAGGAAGCTGATGGCGGAAATCAACGTCGTCCCCTACATCGACGTAATGCTGGTGCTTCTGGTGATCTTCATGATTACCGCCCCGCTGCTCAAGCAGGGCGTCAAGGTGGAGCTGCCGCAGGCCGCCGCGCGGCCCGTGAATACCGACAACCGGGACACGCTGGTGGTGACGGTCACGCGCAATGGCAAGTATTATCTGGATGATCGCCCGATCACGCCGTCCGGGCTCCGCACCAAGGTCGCCACGGTGCTGCGCATCCGTCCGAGGACGCCGGTCATGATCCGCGGCGACGGGCGTGCCGCGTATGACGAGGTGGTCCGGGCCATGGCGCTGCTGCAAAGCGCCGGTGCCGAAAGCGTCGGCCTTCTGACACGGACGCCGAATGGCACCGGACCCGGCAGGTAACATTTCTTTATGGTACGCAACGGGGCACGTAAGCCGATCGGCCGAACCAGGGCCGCGATCTATGCGGTGCTGGTTCATGCCGTCGTCATCGGTTTGCTGCTGCTCAGTTTCCGCTGGCGCAGCGACAACAGCGCCCTGCGGGCGCCGGAGATGATCCAGGCGCACGTGGTGGACGAGACTGCAGCCAGGCAGGCGGCGCAGAAACTGAAGGAGGAAGAGCTGGCCCAGCAGAAGCTGAAGCAGCAGCAACAAGCCCAGCAAGAACTGGAACAGCAGAAACTGGAACAGCAAGAGGCATTGCGGGAACAGCAGCTCAGGCAGCAGCAGGAGGCGCAGCTCAGGCAGCAGCAGGAGGCGCAGCTCAGGCAGCAGCAGGAGGCGCAGCTCAGGCAGCAGCAGGAGGCGCAGCTCAGGCAGCAGCAGGAGGCGCAGCTCAGGGCGGCGATTGCGGCCAAGTTGCGTGCCGCGGCGCGGGAGCAGGCACGCCAGGCGGCACTCAGGAAGCAGCAAGCGCTGCAGGCGGCAGCGCGCCGCAAGCAGCGGGCCATTGCCTCGCTTCAGCGCCAGCTGGCCGCGGAACAGCAGCATCGGGCTGCGGCGGCGGCCGCCGCAGCCGCCGCGGTCAAGGCTCATAGCACCATTGCGCGTTACGTGAGCCTGATCCAACAGAAGGTCAAACTGTACTGGTTACCGCCACTGGATGCCAGGAAGGGCATGAAGTGCCTGGTCCGGGTCAACCTGGTTCCGGGTGGAGACGTTATACAGGCGAGTGTGGTGCAGTCGAGCGGCGACCCGGTATTTGATCGCTCCGTGGTGAATGCGGTATATAGGGCCTCGCCGCTGCCCTTGCCGGCAGACAATGCTTTGTTTCCACAATTCCAGGATCTCCAATTCGAATTCAATCCGGAGCACTGATGCAGCATTCCATATTCAAAGCCGGTGGCCGGTGGCGATGGCGGGCGATCCTCGTGGGCCTGTGTCTCGCCGCTTTTGCGCAGTCCGCGGGAGCAGTACTGACGATCGAAATCACCAAGGGCCTCGAGAATGCGCTGCCGATCGCCATCGTGCCATTCAGCTGGAGCGGTCCGGGCGCGCTTCCTCAGGATGTGTCCGGGATCATCAAGGCCGATCTGGTGAGCAGCGGACGCTTTGATGCGTTGCCGGTGAAGGATTTTCTGTCGATGCCGCATGCGGACAAGGACGTGGTGTTCAAGGATTGGCGCCTGATCAAGGCTGAGGCCCTGGTCATAGGTTCGGTCCGCGCGTTGCCGCCCGGCCGCTACCAGGTCCAGTTCCGGCTGTACGACGTGTTCACGCAGAAGCAGCTTGCCGGCTATCGGTATGTCGTGTCCGCGGGGCAGCTGCGTACCGTGGCGCACCAGATCAGCGACATCATCTACCAGAAGCTCACCGGTGTGCCGGGTGCGTTCGACACGCGCATTGCCTACATTACCCGTTCCGGAGGGGTGCGTCACCCTGTTTTCAGGCTGCAAGTCGCTGATTCGGATGGTTATGATCCGCGGACGATCCTGCGCTCTCCACAGCCGCTGCTGACGCCCCGGTGGTCCCCGGACGGTACCCGTCTCGCCTACGTTTCCTTCGAGCACGGCCACGCGGTTGTCTACATCCAGAACGTCGACACCGGCCAGCGCTGGAAGGTGGCGGATTTCCGGGGCATCAACAGTGCGCCTGCGTGGTCGCCGCATGGCCGGCGCCTGGCGTTGTCGCTCTCGATGAGCGGGCATCCGGAAATCTACGTCATGAACCTGAGCGATGGTGCGCTCAAGCAGCTGACCCACGATTCGGCGATCAATACGGAGCCGTCGTGGTCACCAGACGGCCGTTACATCGCTTTCACTTCGGATCGCAGCGGTTCGCCGCAGATTTTTCGCATGACCGCCGACGGCGAGGATGTGACGCGCCTGACATTCCAGGGCAATTACAATGCTGCTCCGTCGTATTCGCCGAACGGCCGGATGATCACCCTGATCACGGAGCAGCAAGGGGGGTTCCATGCAGCCATCCTGCACCTGCGCGACTCGGATCTGCAAATCCTGACCAATACTTCGCTCGATGAGTCGCCAACCTTTGCGCCCAATGGACAGATGGTGCTTTATGCTACTATCGTGCACGGACGTGGAGTGCTGGCGACAGTGTCGGTCGACGGGAACGTGCGGCAATTGATCAAGACGAACGAAGGCGACGTACGCGAGCCTGCGTGGTCGCCATTTGAACACCAACTTCAGGCCAACTAACAGGAGTCGTTTCGATGAAGAACAAGGCGATTATCTCACTGCTGGCGTTGTTTGCGGTATCCCTCGCCGCTTGTGGCGGCCATGAAGCCGTCAAGCCCAGTGGCGCAGCAGCCGGGCAGGGGGCAGGGCAGGGGGCCGAGGCATCGGGTGCCGGCCAGGCCGGGGGCGCGCAGGGCAGTGCTCTCGCAGGTCAGCAGCAGCAGGCCCCGGCAGTGGTCCTGCATACGGTCCACTTTGCCTTCGACAGCAGCCATATCGACAGCACAAATCGCGCCATTGTCGAAGCCAACGCGGCCTATATGAATGCCAATCCTCAGGTTACCGTGACCCTGCAGGGAAATACAGACGAACGGGGAACGCGCGAGTACAATCTGGCCCTAGGCGAGCGCCGGGCACAGTCGGTAAAGCGCATGATGCGCGTGCTGGGTGTGGCGTCGGACCGGATGAAGACGATTTCCTTCGGCGCCGAAAGACCCGTTGCGCTGGGCCATAACCGGGCCGCGTGGCGCCTGAACCGCCGCGTCGATTTCGTGTACAGCAACAACAACTGAAGAAACTTATGGGGATGCGCTGGGCTGGTATCGGTAGTTGGGTGTCGTTCGTGGTGTTTGTGGTCGCGGCGGTGCCGGCAGCATTTGCCCAGGACGGCCTGCCAGATTCACGCTCCACCCCGGCTCCCGTGGTGAGCATTCCTCTCAACGGAGGAATGCCGCCTCCGCAGTCGGGGCTGCGCAACAGCGTCCTCAACCTGCTGCAGCAGGTTGAGGAGCTGCAGTCCCAGGTGCGCAAACTCCGTAACGAGGTCGAGATCCAGTCGCATTCGCTGCAGGTGATGCAACAGCAGCAGCGGAACCTCATCGGGGATCTCGACCGGCGCGTGAGCGCCCTCGAGGCCCGGAGTCCGGCAGGCACAGCAGCAGCGGGCGCACCTGCCGGCAGCACGGCATCAGTGCCAGCGACACAGCCCACCCCGAATGAGTTGCAGGCCTACAACGGCGCGTTCGATCTCATGAAAGAGGGATTTTACGATCGCGCCATCGCGGCCTTCCGCGCCTTCATCGTGAAATATCCTGACTCTGCTCTGGCGGGAAATGCCGAATTCTGGATTGCCGAAGGGCATTACGTCATGGGTGACTACCGGCGGGCCCTGAAAGAATACCGGACGGTGCTTGCCAAATATCCGAACGGCACCAAGGTGCCGGATGCGTTGCTGAAGGTCGGTTTTACGCAGTACGAGCTGCATTCCTACGACAAGGCGCGCAAGACCCTGAACAGCGTGATTGCCCGCTTTCCCAATACCACCGTGGCCACGCTCGCTGCCACGCGCCTCGACCAGATGAAAAAGAAAGGTCACTGACGGGCTGCCGGCATTTTGTGACTGGGGCCGGACGGGTTAACATGGCCTCATCTCCACAAGAGTATGAGGCCCGGACGGCGGCAAGCCGCTCCGGTGCGCACGTCAGGACGTGAAGTCTCATGGCAACCGCACTCAAACCCGACACTGGGCGGCAGGGACACGAGCTGACAGTCAGCACGCAGCCTGCGCGCCTGCGGGTCAGCGAAATCTTCTATTCATTGCAGGGCGAGAGCCGCACGGTGGGTTTTCCAACAGTTTTTGTGCGGCTTTCCGGATGCCCGCTGCGCTGCGGCTACTGCGATACGGAGTACGCTTTTCAAGGCGGAGCGTGGATGTCGCTGGCGGAAATCAGCAATGGTGTCGCTCGGCACCGGCCCCGCTTCGTGACGGTGACAGGCGGTGAGCCGCTCGCGCAACGTCCAAGCATTGCCCTTCTTGAGCACCTGTGCAACGCCGGCTATGAGGTGTCGCTGGAAACCAGCGGTGCGTTGGACATTTCGGCGGTCGATAGGCGTGTTAGCGTGGTGATGGATATCAAGACCCCCGGTTCGGGAGAAGAAGCGCGCAACAACTATGCGAACCTCGCGCATATCGACGCCAATGATCAGATCAAGTTCGTAATCTGTGATCGCGCCGACTACGAATGGAGCCGCGCAAAGCTCCAGGAGTTGGAGCTTGACGGGCGGTGCGAGGTGCTTTTTTCTCCTGTGCACGGTGCGCTGATGCCGACCGATCTCGCCGAATGGGTCCTGGCTGACCACCTGCAGGTGCGGATGCAGGTTCAGCTGCACAAGCTCCTCTGGGGCAACAGCCCGGGACGCTAGCATGGCGCGCGCGGTCGTGCTGCTCTCCGGCGGACTTGATTCCGCCACATTGCTCGCGATTGCCCGGGACGGTGGGCTTTCGTGCCACGCGTTGAGTTTTGATTACGGACAGCGCCACCGCATCGAACTCGATGCAGCGCGTAGAGTTGCCCGCCAGCTCGGTGCCACTGAGCACCGCATTGTCAGTCTGGATATCGGATGGATGGGCGCCTCCGCTCTGACCGACAGCACCATCGCCGTGCCGCGTGCCCCCACTGCCGGAATTCCGGTAACCTATGTGCCTGCCCGAAACACCATATTTCTCGCCATCGCCCTAGGTTGGGCCGAAGTTCTTGGGGCAAGGGATATCTTTATTGGCGTGAATGCGCTCGATTATTCCGGCTATCCGGATTGCCGCCCCGAATTTATACGCTCTTTCCAGCAGCTGGCGGACATAGCGACCCGGGCGGGCACGGAGGGGAGCGGTTTCCGGATAAACGCCCCGCTGGTGGCGATGACCAAGGCGGAAATCATTCAGACCGGTTTAAAGCTCGGGGTCGACTATGCGCTGACCCTGTCGTGTTATGCACCGGACCCCGCCGGGCGGGCCTGCGGGGAGTGTGACTCCTGCCGCTTGCGGGCCCAGGCATTTTCCGCGGCGGGCGTGCCGGACCCCACCCTTTATCAAACTGCGTAAATCAGGCCATCCCGGAGTGGTCGGTACCGCGAACACTGCGGGAAGTGTCACCGTTTACGGTTGGCGACCGGGAAGTCCGGCCGGTGGCCTCAGGGAATAAACTCCGAGTGCCTTCCGTCCTTCGCTTAGTCGGTATGGACTATGCTTAATGTAGATCCCGTCATGCCTGTAGACGGGTGATTCCGGAGGTTTTCGATGATTCACCTGAACAATATTGAACGTGTCGCCCTGCTGGGTTTCGGGCTGGCTGTCGCATTCGGTGCGATTGCGAACAAGACGAACTTCTGCACGATGGGTGCGGTAAGCGACTGGGTTAACATGGGTGACACCGGACGCCTGCGTGCCTGGTTCCTCGCCATAGGGATTGCCATTCTCGGTTCCCAGGCACTCCAGGGTCTGGGTTATGTCGACCTCGGGCAGTCCATCTATCTCACGACTAACTTCGGTTGGCTGGGTAGCCTGGTCGGCGGGTTTCTGTTTGGTGTCGGAATGACGCTGGGGTCTGGATGCGGCCAGCGTACGCTGGTGCGTGTCGGGAATGGAAACCTTAAGTCCCTGGTAGTGATGCTGATGCTGGGTATTACTGCTGCGACTACCCTGTACGGGGTTCTCGCGCTGGTGCGTATCCATTATATCGAGGTGACCAACATAAACCTGTCGAGCCATGGCATGCCGAATCAGGGGATCGACAGTGCGATTGTTGCGCTCACGGGACTCAAAAATGCGAAGCTCGTGCATTGGGTCGTAACGGGCGTGATGGGTTTCGGATTGGTGTTGTTCTCCTTTTCGAACCGCGATTTCCGCAAGAATTTCGACAATGTGCTTGCTGGTGCATTCATCGGCCTGGCGGTGGTCGCGGCCTGGTATATCACGGGTAAAGTGGGCCACGATGATTTCAACCCGATTCCGGTTGAGTCCTTCACCTTTGTGGCACCGATCAGCGATGCATTGCAGTACGTCATGACGTTCACCGGGTCTACCATCAAGTTCAGCATTGTCGCGGTATTCGGGGTGATTGTGGGCTCATTTCTGTATGCAGTTGCGTCGGGCAAGTTCCGCATAGAGACGTTCACGTCCCGGAGTGATATGGTGAACCATCTTTTTGGCGGAATGCTGATGGGGTTTGGCGGTATCGTAGGACTGGGCTGCACTATCGGGCAAGGGGTAACCGGTGTGTCGACGCTGGCCATGGGTTCATTGATGACGCTCATGTCGATCATTTTCGGAAGTGCCCTGACGATGAAGGTGCAGTACTACATGCTCGACGAGCAGGGGTTTTTCCGCGCCCTGTTCTCGGGTCTGGCGGACTTCCGGCTGCTCCCTCGCAGAAGGATCGCTTAGATTTGAAACGACTGCCGGACCGGATCTACACGACCGGTCCGGATTTTTTTGGTCCCCCCTGATTTGACATGCCTGCGGTCGGCCCGGATAATTCCACGCCTGCCGCTCCCCGTCAGGTGACCGACTGTCAGCGTATCGTCTCCAAATCGAGCAGCTACGACCTGGCAATGGTCTGTTCTCCGACCCGTATCCGGAATAATGAGAGGGAATGGCCAGTATCGGGGCATGTGGAGCAGGCTGGTGACAGGTATGCAGAGAACAGGTATGTAGAGAAATTGAAGGGCCGTTAGCTCAGTCGGTAGAGCAGCTGGCTTTTAACCAGTTGGTCGCAAGTTCGAATCTTGCACGGCCCACCAGAACAACAACTTACACC
>JAJYEK010000234.1 GCA_021785795.1 Pseudomonadota bacterium | reverse complement strand
GGTATTCGAACAGGCACTGCTTGGGGTTGAACGCGCCCACCGCCTGGGTATCGTGCATCGCGATCTCAAGCCGAGCAATATCTTCATCACCGCGAGCCATGAGATCAAGCTCATGGACTTCGGCGTCGCCAAGATACTCGACAACAAGGAGATGACGCAGAGCGGTTCCATGATCGGGACGCTCATGTACATCTCGCCGGAGCAGATCACGGGCAAAGACGCGGATTTCCGTTCCGACATATACACCCTGGGGATAACACTGTTCGAGGCGGTCACCGGACGGCTGCCCTTCGTGAAACAAAGCGACTACGAGTACATGGACGCGCACCTGCACGAGCAGCCGCCCCGCCCCGCGTTGCTGCAGCCCGATATTCCGCTGGAACTCGAACTGGTCATCCTCAAAGCAATCGCCAAGGACCCGGACAAGCGCTTCCAGAGCGCGCATGAATTCCGCAGCGCGCTCATCAAGCTCGGTATGATCCATGTACGCGCATATCGGCGCCTCAAAGCGATCAGAAAGGACAAGGACCGGGCACTGTTGTCGCATTACGTGGAATCACACAGCCGCGCGGCTGACAGCGCTGGGAGCGATGTCTCCGGCCCCCTCGCCGCTCACTCGCTCAAGACCCGACTCAAGGCGCGTCTGCAGCGCCCTGTCGCGGTCATGATGGCGGGCCTGCTCCCGATCACGGCAATCGCGCTGGTGATCGGCTTTTACTACATGGTCAGACCCGCCAACCCGGAACAGGTCACGGCGCCGCCACACCAGGCACCCGTGATTGCCCCGTCCTCCGCTCCTCCCGCTGCGCATGCCGCTGCACCGGTACTGCAGGCACGATCGCAACCGACACCGGCCCCGGCGGCCCATCCGCTGACCCTGCGTCGCGCCATCCGGCGCCGCATCCTGGCACGGCGTGCGCTGGCGGCAAGATGGGCGCGGCATGCCGCAAAACCGGCGCCGCATCCGGCGGACACGGCGCCAGCCAACCACAATGACGCGAAATACGAAGTGCTAACGCGCGCCTGGGGCCAGTAGCCCGGTCATGCCCCGGCTCACGGCCCGGCATCGGACCGAAAGCCATGGGCGGCAAGAAATTCCTCACTGAGCCCGGCGGACTCCTTCACTGCTGGCGCGCTCAGCAGCCTCTCCAGGTAACGGGCAATGAGGTCCACCTCCAGGTTCACCCGCTGCCCTGCCGCCAGCGACGCCAGCGTAGTCTGCTGCGCCGTGTGCGGCACGATGTTGAGTTCGAAGCGCACACCAACGACCTCATTGACGGTGAGGCTCACGCCATCCACACAGATCGAGCCTTTCGGTGCGATGTAGCGTGCCAGCGACGCCGGCGCCTCGATCCCCAGTCGCAGCGACTGGCCGTCACGCCGGCGTTCGCGCACCACGCCAACCCCGTCCACGTGGCCACTCACCAGATGGCCGCCAAGCCGGGCGCCTGCGGCCAAGGCCTTTTCGAGGTTGACGCGCACGCCAGAGCGGGCGGCGGACAGTGTCGTATGTTCCAGGGTCTCACGCGACACGTCCGCGGAAAATCCACCGGCCGAGCAGCCCACCGCTGTCAGGCAAACGCCGCTCACTGCAATGCTGTCACCGATCCGCACGTCGGACAGATCAAGCCCGTCGGCATCGACGCGCAGCCGCAGATCCGTGCCTTTCGTTTCCACCTGTCCGATGCTGCCTACCGCCTCTATGATGCCCGTAAACACTGCCCAAGACCTCCTTCATCCGGCCGCATCCGGCGGTGTGCCGCCGGTTCGTACTCTTGCAACTACCCGCCAGTCATCACCGACCGCGCGCACATCGCGCACCTCGAGCGCCAAACGGTCCTGCATCCGCTCCAGGCCCGGGACGGCAAACATGCCCCGTGCCTGCGCCCCCATCAGGTGCGGCGCGAAATAGATCACCAGCTCGTCTACAAGGCCCGCAGCCAGTAAAGCGCCGGACAGCGTCGGACCAGCCTCGACCAAGACCTCGTTCATGCCCCGCGCCGCCAGCGAGGCCATGAGCGCCGCAAGATCCACCTTCCCGTCCGGACGCGGCAGGCACTGAACCTCGGCCCCTGTCTGACGCAACCGGCCCGCCCGGGTGCCGTCCCCGGCGGCCCCGACGACAAGCGCCGATCCGGGTGGCGCCAGCACCCGCGCCGTGGGGGCGATGCTGAGGTCAGAATCCACCACAACCCGCAGCGGCTGGCGGCCAATATCGAACGCACGCACCGTCAGGGAGGGGTCGTCCTCCCGCACCGTCCCGATACCGGTCAGGATCGCAGAGCTACGCGCCCGCAGCCGCTGAACGTCGGCGCGCGCCGCACCGCCGGTGATCCACTTGCTCTCACCGCTGGCCATTGCAGTGCGCCCGTCGAGGCTCGCGGCAAGCTTCAGGCGCACGAATGGCCGGCCGTCGCGCATCCGTCGGACGAAGCCGGGGTTGAGCGCCTGCGCCTCGGTCTGCATCAGCCCCGCGTCTACCACGATCCCGGCACGCCGCAGAGTGTCGAGGCCGCGTCCCGAAACCAGCGGATTGGGGTCTGGCATGGCCGCGACCACCCGCACTATCCCGGCGCCGATCAGCGCGTCAGTGCACGGTGGCGTGCGCCCATGATGGCAACAGGGTTCGAGCGTCACATAGGCCGTGGCGCCGCGCGCCGCGCTCCCTGCCGCACGCAGGGCGTGCACCTCGGCATGCGCCTCGCCGGCGCGTTCATGCCAGCCCTCGCCTACGCGTTTGCCGTCCTTGACGATCACGCAGCCCACGCGGGGATTCGGGTCCGTGGTGTACAGGCCGCGTTCCGCAAGCTGCAGCGCGAGCGCCATCGCGCGCACGTCATCCGTCATGCCGCTCATCGACGGCTGCCGCCTGCACCCGGGCGCCGCGGCTCGCCCCCGTCGTCCGGGGAGTCACCGTCGGGGATAAGTTTCAGCTGCTTGCGGCGGCTTTCAGCGGTCGGTTCGTTCTGCAGGCGCTGCACTTCCTCCCGGAAGGCATTCAGATCCTGAAAACTGCGGTACACCGAGGCGAACCGCACGTAGGCGACCGGATCGAGCTCCTTGAGCTCTTCCATGACCCACTCACCGATATCGCGCGACCGGACCTCCCGGTCACCACCGGCAAGCAGCTTGTGGCGTATCCGCCCGATGGCCTTTTCCACAGCTTCAGCGTCGACCGGGCGCTTTTCAAGCGCCCGTGTCATGCCGCCGCGCAGCTTGTCCTCGCTGAAGGGCTCGCGCCGGCTGTCGGACTTGATCACCTGGGGCAGGCGCAGCTCGGCACGCTCGAAGGTCGTAAACCGCTCGGAACAGACCTCGCATTCGCGCCTGCGGCGCACCGAGTCTCCATCGTCCGCAAGGCGGGAATCGATCACCCGGGTTTCGTCGGCAAAGCAGAAAGGGCAACGCATGCGAACTCAGGCCTGCCGCAGGCGGTATGCCCCCGCCCCGCCGCCGCGAGATACGATGCCTGCCCGGCTAGCAGCCGACTGATTCATAGACCGGGAACCGTGCGCACAGAGCTTCGACGTCCGCGCGCACCCGGGCGCGCACACTCTGGTTCGGGAGATCGGCCAGGATATCGCTGATCCAGCCGGCCACCGCCGCCACCTCCCGGTCTCCGAACCCTCGAGTCGTGACTGCCGGAGTACCGATACGGATGCCGCTGGTGATGAACGGCGACTGCGGATCGTTCGGCACCGCATTCTTATTCACGGTGATGTGCGCGTCTCCGAGCGCCGCCTCGGCATCCTTACCGGTAATGCCTTTGGCCACCAGATCCACGAGAAACAGGTGATCATCGGTACCATCGGAGACGACCCGGTAGCCGCGCTGCTGCATGACGCCCGCCATGGTGCGGGCGTTCTGCAGTACCTGCTGCTGGTACAGTTTGAAGTCCGGATCCAGTGCTTCCTTGAAGGCGACTGCCTTGGCCGCAATCACGTGCATCAGCGGTCCGCCCTGGGTCCCCGGAAACACCACGGCACTGAGCTTCTTTTCGATGTCCGGATTGGCTCGGGCCAGGATCAGGCCCCCGCGCGGCCCCCGTAGCGTCTTGTGGGTGGTCGACGTGGTCACATCGGCGATCGGCACCGGGTTGGGGTAAAGGCCGGCGGCAATCAGTCCGGCCGGATGCGCCATGTCGACAAACAGGTATGCGCCAATCCTGTCGGCGATGGCGCGAAAGCGCTGCCAGTCGACCACGCGCGAATAAGCGCTGAAGCCAGCCACCACCATCTTGGGGCGGTGCTCCTGCGCCAAACGTTCCACGGCGTCGTAATCGATCTCTCCGGTTCCAGGATCGAGCCCATACTGCACCGCATTGTAGATCTTGCCGGAGAAGTTCACCTTGGCCCCGTGCGTGAGGTGACCGCCGTGGGCCAGACTCATGCCGAGTATTGTGTCGCCCGGCTGCAGCAGCGCCATATAGACAGCGGCATTCGCCTGCGAACCAGAATGCGGCTGTACGTTTGCGTAGGCGGCACCGAACAGCTGCCTGGCCCGCTCGATGGCAAGGCGCTCGGCCACGTCCACGTACTCGCAGCCCCCGTAGTAGCGCTTGCCGGGATAGCCCTCGGCATACTTGTTGGTGAGCACCGAGCCCTGAGCCTCCAGCACCCGCGGGCTGGCGTAATTTTCCGAAGCGATGAGCTCGATATGGTCTTCCTGGCGGCGCCGTTCGTCCTGCATGGCCTGCCACAGTTCCCGGTCGAACCCGGCGATTTTCAAGTCTTTCGTAAACATCGGTTCACCGATCTCCTGGTGCTGATACCCGCCCACCCCCGCGCTGAGCAGGAGGTGTTCTGGGGGTTGGAAAAGCGGTTAAGCATAGCCGATTCGGTCCGCCATGCCTATTTGGAGTCTCTTCCAACGTGGTTTGATCCTGAACAGGGGGCCGTATTTCCAACGAGGTATGAGCCTGAAGGTTAGCGTTTGGGTCGATCATTACCCCCATGGTGATC
>JAJYEK010000046.1:6965-24243 GCA_021785795.1 Pseudomonadota bacterium | reverse complement strand
GATCGAATCTGTTGTCCCGATTTATATATATTGACGCTCGGGTACGGTCCAAGACTTTGTCCTTATCGTCTCCATAAGACATGCCTATCGCTCTGCGATGCGACATACACTCGATAGCGCATCGCACAAACGGAACTCGTGTCGCAATGTGGTACGGTAGCAGCAAGAGAGTCTGCTCGACAAAGAACAGTCTGTTTAGAATTCGCCCAGATTGCCCGCTATCTTCGCTGAATGGAGAAATAATTTCGAATTGGTAGTGCGCCTCAGTCATCGGCACGAGGGGATCGATAGTTTCTTCGGCCGGGCACGAACCGCTCTCGGTCGGCGAGCAAGTTACGGAGCAGGACTTCAGCGTCGGGTGGCGCGTACATCACCGCCACGGTTGCGTCATTGGCGAATGGTTCCCGGCACCTTGCGCGCGCTCATCTTCCGGGATTTGATCTTCGTGCCGAACAACTCCGCCGTTCGGGTGGTCAACCGGAGAATCTTCAGTGCCGGGACGCCTTCGAGGAGGGCGCGCCGGCCCTGGGTGGCGGGAGCGGCGCGCGTGCTTGCTGGCAGCTTCCGGAACAACTTGTGGGCGGTCAGGAGGATGTTTTCGACTTCCGCACTTGCGCACGCTTCGAGCAGCTGGCAGGTTGCTAAATGGTTGATGCGGCCGTTATCTTTGGGCTGCGCTCGTGTCTCCGAAAGTGGGTCTTTGCGAAAAATTGTTTAGCTCGGATTTGGGCGTGCCGAGGATATATGGCCGCCGCGTTTCATTGAGCCAGGCGAGGTTCTCGCGGTCGGCCATCCCGCGGTCCAAGCACCACACTTTCCCCACGACCCCGAAGCGCCTTTCCATTGCCTTCACGATGTGTTGCGCCGTGTGGAGTCGTGAGTATTGCGAGGAAAGATCTCATAGCTCCAAAGGGGCCGTCGAAGACCGCAACGAGCGCGATATAGGTCTGCTTACAGTCAGGCCGGGATCGCGCGCGCGGTAGAGCCGGTCGTTGTTGATGAGTGATTCGTGCAACTGCAGCAGATCGGGTAGGGCGGTGCGCCGATACCAGTCTTCCGCGATGGGCGCCTCGCTCGAGGGCTCACACAATCGGGCCACGACTAGGACGGATGCCATCTTTTCCCACTGTTCTTCTTCTTTGCCACGGAGGAGGTGCTCGGCTGTGAACGGATCGATTTGACAGGCGCGCCACAGTGCGAACACCAGATAGACGCTGTCAAATTACCCGCCCGGCCCACGCGCATGCCTTTGAGAGGCACCGCGACACGGTGATCGTCCGCGGCCTCAAAAAAAAGGCCGGTCTGTTCGGGATCGCCGATGAGCGAATGGGCAAGCGCCCGCGCGCGCATGTGCCCCGTGCTATCGAGGTCTCCCAAGCGCGCGGCTGTCTGCCGAATGACGTGCTGCTCCACGCGCACTAGGCAGCCAGCTGCGGTGGGCCTTGTTGTTCTCTATTCTTGTCGTGTCGCGCAGGCACAAGGCACCACATCAAAAACGAATTGGGCGCGAAAGCCAAGGGGAAAGGTCGGCACTGTACGCCGTTTCGCACCTTCGCGACGTGAACCGCCCCGGGGTTTGGTGGAGGTTTCGCCCTTTTAGAAAAAGGGAGCCACAAACAAGTCGAAGAAGTTTTCCCATGAGGCCCGTGAACCCGCGGTGCGGATGGTACTGGAACACCGTTGCGAGTATCCGTCGCTGTCGCAACCATCGAGTCCATGGCCCTGAAGATTGGATGCGTCCCCCAGATGTTGCATGAGCGGGTGCGTCGGCACAAGATCGATAGCGGCAAGCCGATGCGCGACCGGCGAAGAGCGTGATCGCATCAAGGTCCTGGAGCGCGAGAACAGGGAACTGCGCCGTGCCAACGAGATCCTGAAGCTGGCCAGTGCGTTTTCCGCCTAAGGCGCAAGCTGGACTGCCGATTCAAGTCGTAAGGGAGTTCATTCATCGACCAGCACCGCGATAGCTTCGGGGTCGAGCCGATTTGCAAGGTATTGCAGATCGCCCCGTCGGGATATCGACGGCATGCCGCTTCGCCGGGCAATCCGGATCTACGCAGCGCCCGCGCCCAGCGCGATGACATCCTGGCCTTGCATATTGAACGCGTCTGGCAGGCCAACATGCACGTCTGCGGTGCTGAAAAGATCTGGCGTCCGATGAACCGCGAGGGCATTGTGGGGACGCACTGCGCCGTCGAGCGGCTGATGCGCCGCCTGAGATTGCAGGGTGTCCGGCGTGGCAAAGTCATCCGCATCACGGTGGCGGACTCGACGGCGCCCTGTCCGCTGGATCGGGTACATCGGCAGTTCAAAGCGGATCGCCCCATCCAGTTCCGGGTCTCTGGCTTCACGTGTGGGTCGACCCGGCAAGGGCGGCTCTACGTAGTCTTCATCGTCGACGTCGTCGTCCGGCAAGTGAGTCATTCCCTCTTCGTGTTCGACGCTCTGGAACAGGCGCTCTACGCCGGGCAGCCAGAGCGCTCCGATGCTTTTGTGCATCACGGCGACAGGGACTCTCAATACGTACACGGAGCGGCTGGCGGAGGCCAGCATAGAGCCCTCAGTCGGAAAGAAGGTCGACAGCGACGACAATGTGCCAGCCGGGACCATCAACAGTTTATACAAAGCTGAGCCGATCCATCGTCGCGCACCATGGAAGACCCAGGAATCCGTCGAGCTGGCGACCCTGGAATGGGTGGCCTGGTTCAACCACTATCGACTTCTGGAGCCCATCGGATATATCAAGCTGGCTGAAGCTGAGGCAAACTACTACCGCGAAGGCGACTGCAGTGGAGTAAATTAAACCAACCGGCCTCCACGAAAAGCTGGGCGGTCCAGCGCGGTAACTACCCGAGTTTATTTAGTAGCGCCAATCAGAAACTGGTGAAAACTGGTGCGCAACTGCTCAAGTTGGATTGAGCCATGCTGGGTCTTTGTGCCCCGTCGAAGGCATTTCGTGCCCGAAATTGCAGGGCGGCGCGGCATTTCTGGCCCTGTCCTTACGCACGCAACTACATGATGACACAGTATTGTTGCCGCATTTCCGAAAGCTTGGCGCAGGCAAGATCGAAAAGTAGCCCGGGCCATCGGGAGGAACCTGCCCGATGGCCCGGGCATAATTTTATGCGCTGACGGCGTCGCGCCTCCGGAACTTAGCGATCGCAAGGAACACCAGCGCCATGAACACGGTACCACCGATCAGATTGCCCGCACCTGCCAGCAGTTCGTTGCGCAGGAATCCGGTCGGACCCATACCCCAGGTGATCGCCCGCATCGGTCCGGTGAGGGGGAGGGAGCCTCCCAGGGCCTGCGTAAGCTTGTCCTGCATCATGAGGGGCAGGGCGATGAAGCCGACGTTCGCTATGCAGTGCTCGGTCATGCCTGCGACAAAGGCGAGCGGGCCGTAATAGGCCATCATCATGCGGCCGACATCAGTGCGCGCCTTGCAGTAAAGAAACAGCGCCGTTTGCAGGAACCAGGTGCAGATGATGCCCAGGGTAAAGATCGATAAAGTACTTGCCCCGGTTTTAGCAATGCCGAGCGCATGCGCCCGCTGTAGAAACGGCAAGAGCGCATAAGGACCGGGGCCAATGGCGATGACCCCGACAAACACCAGCGCACCGAGTATGTTTCCGATCCAGCCGACCGAGACGAATCCGATATAGCTCCTGAGTGGCATCTTGCCGCGGACCAGGGCGATGAAGCCTGCCGCCATATCCGAGGTGATCAGGGTTGAATTCGAAACCAGGATTACCACGAATGAGAAGCCGAAGACTAGGCCGCTTACCAGATTTGCCAGACCGGGAGTTTTGATCCCGGTGCTGACCGCAATGGCCAGAATCACGCCGAATGCCACCATTGCACCCCCAGACAGAGACTGGAACAGATAGCTCAGCGGATATGTCCATTTACCTACCGCGACATCGACAAGCTTGTCGAGTGTTGTTTCGATGCTATGTGGCTCAAACGGGTCATCCTCTTGGATCGCTCCCTTCGACTTTATCGTTGCGTTAAAGTCTTTGCCTTCACTTAATCTGGTGTTCACGCTAACTCCTCCATTGTGTGGATAGATGCTGGGACTGACCCAGATAGTTGCGTTCCACTGCCGCCTGATCCAGGCTTTCCAGTTCCCGCGTTCGGCGAAAAAATAGCGCGTTTTGCGGGAGTTTGATTTGCGTCCGTTCTCTGTATTTCCGTCCGGAGCCCGTCGCGTCCCCTATTTCGTCCTCCAAGGTCGCGCTGTCTCCGATATATCTGCGATACGACATTCCCCTAGGGGTGGGCGCGACCAGTAAACCGGAACGGCGCCGTTCGCGGCCAGATATGCATCGTGCCCACCCCTGTCTTGAGCTAGGGCGCGTTACGCCCCCCGAAATCTCACCGGTCCAGATTCCGGCGCGGAAATCCGTAGCAGCTTGCCGGCTTGCCGGATCCACAGGTACATGGGTTCCGGATAATCCGTGCTGCTCCGATAGTGCGCCGGTACGGAAACGTACTGCTGGCGGTTACTATGGAACAGCAGATTTCTGCCTTCCAAGACTAAATTTCGATTTGTGCTATAGGGGATTGCTATGGACAGGGCGTGCCGGTCGCGGCTTGCGGAATGCTCTGTGCTTGGTGGTCTGCTAAATAAGAGAACCCTTCTGTACCTTCATGGTTGTTACTGTTTCGAATCCCGCGCAGGTTTTCAGGCGCGCTGCTCTTTATTGTGCCGGACCCATCAGGGCAGAGGTTCTGGCATGTCGGAATGCGGTCGCTTCGCGAGTCTCCCGAGACCGGCACGCCACAGGGGAAGAACTTCGAGTCGGCCAGCTGGCCAGCTGAGGCAGGTGTGCCGCATCGGGCCGGAACACGGCAACCCGCCTGCATCAGCCGCCCGTTAATGACAGTCAGGTGACAGGAAATTTATTCCCGATCAGGCAGAAACATCGCGGACCGCAGCCGATGCGTCCGCCGGCATTTGTCCGGCTGCGTCATCCGCGGGCAGCATGCATTGTCCGTTAATGCACAGGTCGGCCTGGGCGCACATGTCGGGCAGGGGGCACGGGCGCAGCCGGCGGCCCGGGTTGCGCAGACAACGCGTCTCTGACCATTCCGTCGCCAGCTCACCGAATGCCCGGCAGGCAGCGCTCTTGTGCTGGCCCCTGCGGCAGATTATGGAAATCGTATGGCGAGGAAGCTCGGGCAGCAGCGGCATGGACCTGAGTCCCGGCTGCACGCACGGAATGACATCGGGCAAAATCGTCGCGAGATGGCCGAAGCGGACGAGTTCCATGATCACGCTGAGCGACGTGGCTTCGATCGCGATGTTCAGATTGATTCCCTGGTCCAGGCAGTACTGGTCGATATGACGTCGCAATGCGTAGTCGGATTTGAACATTACCAGCGGCTGCTGTTCGAGCACATGCTTGCTCAGCGGGCCGTGCTCCTGCGCCAGGGGGTGGGTTGTGCCAACGACCAGACCGAGTGACTCGATAA
Organism: Pseudomonadota bacterium; assembly: GCA_021785795.1. The sequence continues at coordinate 18,765 of JAJYEK010000046.1, read as the reverse complement.
AGAGGATGTGGCTGTCCACTTCTTCCGAATTGTCTTCAAGGGAGAGCGCACTGCTGAAGGCGATACCGAGATCAACCCGGTCCTCGGCCAGGGCATCGCTGATTTCATGCTGCGGCATCTCCAGCATGCTTAGAGTGACGCCAGGATAGCGGGTGCTGAACTGTTCCAGCAGGGGCGTGGCCAGATAGTCAGTGATCGGTGTCATGGCGAGACGGAGTGACCCGTTCTTCAGGTTGCTCAAGTCCTGAATCGCCCGCTTGGCAGCGTCGAGCTCTCCCAGGGCGCGGCGTGCGTGGCGCACATAGACTTCGCCAGCCGCAGTGAGCCGCACAGCTCGCCCCGATCGGTCGAGCAGTTGCACGTCCAACAACTGCTCCAATTGCTTGATTTGCTGCGAGAGCGTCGGTTGCGAAACAAACAGCACTTCCGCAGCACGCGTGAAGCTGCGATGTTCCGCCACCGCGATCAAGTAGCGAATCGAACGTGGTAGGGCAATGTTTCGATCCATAGCCACCCTCTATACCACCGATCACAAATTAATCTTGGTGCACCCTGAGTGAATCATACATAGTTATGCACAATCGTAAAGAGGTCTATGGTTGTAAACAGCCGCGCGCGGCTGCCAGTCCGACGCTTGGCTACTTCGAAATTGTCGGGAGACGGAAACCATTGGCGCGGATTCAGCATCTGGCGAACGGTGCCTTCGCGGCAGGAGCGCATTCTGTGAATGGGTACCAGTCGTCTTTAACTGAATTATAGACGAAGAAGGCGGATTCCCTGTGGTTATGCGCGGCTCTGCGTTAGAGATCGAGGGCCACGCAACAGGCCAGGACCGCATAGAATCCGGGCTGTACGTGCAGGAAGTGGCACTGCGGCGTGGTGGGGCACGGAAGTGCCGCCGGACCTGCGCAAACTGACGCAAATCAAGGTAAGGCGCGGGGTGTGGGACCATGATGCGGAAAAACGTCTTTTTGGATCCTTAACCTGTGGGTCAGGATCAGTTTTGTGCGAATTCGAGGCATCCGGTGGTGCATCGTATGAGGGGATTGCGCTGAACCTGATGGTCGGATGTCCATGGGTGCCGGAATGGCGGCATTTCGGAAAGCGATGACGGAGGATGGGGCATGCTTGGACAACTTAGACGGTTTCTAAAGACCGACGCCAGCATGAGGAACAGGGTTTTCGGAATTCTCACCCTGCTCGTTGCATTCAATGTCGTGGCCTGGGCCTGGGCATTGATCGTGTTCCACGGCAATCCGGTGCTGCTCGGTACCGCCGTGCTGGCCTATTCGTTCGGAATGCGTCACGCCTTCGATGCGGACCACATCGCAGCGATTGACAACGTCACGCGCAAGTTGATGCAGAACAACAAGCGACCGGTGACCACGGGTCTCTATTTCTCCCTGGGGCATTCCCTGGTACTGATGATCGCGACGGCGGCCATCTGCATGACGTTGAGTTCCATTAACGGAAGGTTTACTTCTTTCAACGACAAGGCCGGCATTATCGGAACCATCGTTTCGGCGTCGTTCCTGTTCATCATGGCGCTCATCAACATTGCCATAGCGAAGTCCGCAATCGCGACTTTCCGGCATGTCCGCAAGGGCGGCGCGTACGACGAGAATGAATTGGACCTGCTTCTGAACAAGCGCGGATTCCTCTCCCGCATATTCCGTCCACTGTTCCGGCTTGTGACAGAGAGCTGGCATCTGTTTTTTGTCGGATTTCTCTTCGGGTTCGGCTTCGATACTGCCACGGAAGTAAGCTTGCTGGGGATTGCAGCCGCGGAGGCGGCCAGGGGAATGCCCATCTGGGTGATCATGGTGTTTCCGGTGCTATTTGCTGCCGGCATGTCGCTCATGGACACCACCGATGGAATTCTGATGCTGGGTGCCTACGGCTGGGCCTTCATGAAGCCGATCCGCAAGCTGTACTACAACATAACTGTCACGGGCGTTTCGATTGTCGTGGCACTCCTTATCGGCGGCATAGAAACCGTCGGGCTCATATCCCAGGAGTTTGGTCTCAAGGGTGGCTTGTGGGACAGACTGAATTATGTCAACGGTCATTTCGGAATGGTTGGGATTCTCATCATAGGGATTTTCATCACGAGCTGGCTCGTGTCCGTGGCCATATACCGCCTGAAGGGTTACGAAAACTTGTGATTGCCTCCGGATTCTCCGGCGCAATCCTGGTCAGAGAACCGGATTTCTGCCGGTAGCGCCGGGGAATGCGATGCCTCCGGTATCGCTCGCAAACGGAGAAAATCGACCCGTCAGGACCCACCCGATATACGGAATCTAGTAACATATCCATAACGCATCGTAAGGAGATATAATAGTCATGACACGAAACGACGTAACAGAAGCCATCGTAGCGGCCCGGATTCGCAAGGGATTGAGCTGGGCCGAGGTCGCGCGTACGATCGGCAAGAGCAAGGAGTGGACAACCGCGGCCTGCCTTGGACAGATGATCTTCACGGCGGAACAGGCGGGAATTGTCGCCAAGCTATTCGAGCTGCCGGCAGAGGCGATTCCGCTGCTGCAGGTGGTACCTTACAAAGGTACTCTGCCTACGGCCATACCCACGGATCCGCTGATCTACCGGTTTTACGAGATGCTCAATGTCTATGGAACTACGATCAAGGAACTGATTCACGAGCGGTTCGGAGACGGCATCATGAGCGCGATCGACTTCACAATGGACATACAGAAGCAGGAGGACCCGAAAGGAGATCGCGTGCTGATTACGATGAGCGGAAAGTTCCTTCCTTACAAACCCTGGTAGGCCTTGCGATCCTGACGGCCTCTTGAGGGCGGGGTTGCGGACTTCAGGGAAGTGTACAGGAAGTATTGTGACCGCTACGTCGGGAGAAGGAAGGGCGGTGTCCAAGGGGACCGTGTGCGCAGCAGGCAAGAGTCGGGGATGGGGTGAAGATGGTGGCACGCGATCCACATCGCTTTGTAAATGAGTTGGATGAGGCTACGCGGGACAGGCTCATTTTCCGGTTAGAGAACCGGGCCCGGGACGTCGTTTTTACCCGCCTGTTTGACAAATATGTAGACCGCCTGGGCCTGGCTCCTTCGGTGCGCATACTGGAGGTGGGTTGCGGCACGGGCGCGATGCTGCGGTTGCTTGCGCGTCGCCCGGATTTTTCCGGTGAAGCGGTGGGCGTGGATCAGAGCCATGCTTTTATTGCGGCCGCTAACAGGTTCGCGCACGACGAGGGCTTGCACGATCGGGTCAACTTTCAGGTGGGCGACGCCCACCATCTGAAGTATCCCCCGGCATCATTCGATGTGGTTCTTGCGCACACGCTGATCAGTCACGTCACCGAGCCAGCCACCGTTTTGACCGAGATGGCGCGTGTGGCGCGGCCGGGTGGCACGGTGGTGATATTCGATGGAGATTACGCTTCGCTGACCTATTCTTTCGCCGATCACTGCTTTGGCCGACAGATGGATGCGGCACTGGCAAACGTCACGTTCAACAATCCGCGAATCATGCGGGATTTGCCGCGTTTGTTGCCAGATCTCGGTCTGAGTCTGGTGAGTGCCTGGGGCGATGCGGTCGTCGAGATAGGAAACGGCAGCTACTTCAAATCTTTCGCCGAAACTTACGTGCCGTACGTGCGGGAAGCGGGGCTGCTGCCGGCGCCGGAGATCGAGGTCTGGGTGAGCGAGCAGCAGCACGCTCTGGATAACGGTACGTTCTTTGCGGCTTGCAACTATTACACCTATTTGGCGCGGCGCTGGTGACCGCGCTGGCCGTACCCCAGCGGACACTGCGTGGGCCGGTGATCGTTCCGGGCTGAACGATCGGCGCCTTGCGGGCGGTTTGCGGGTTGCATTTGCCATAAGAACGCGTTCCGCCGTACATTCCTGATTTTGGATTTTCCAGGACAACGGTCCGGATGCGCTCGAGCTGCGAATCGTGCGCAGCATGACGCAAGTGCGGCACGGCTGCCCGCAGCGGATGGATCAAGGTGACGGATTGTCGGGTCAATGATGCGCATCTACATGGCGGATATTTTTGCGGAGCAGCGCTACGCGGGAAACCCGCTGGCGGTCGTGACCGGAGGTGAAGCCCTGGCCGTCGACGCCATGCAGCTGATTGCCGGGGAGACGAACTATTCCGAGACGGTATTCGTGGATTCCGTACCAGAGCAGAATGGCGGGTACCGGACGCGGATTTTCACGCCGGCACGGGAAATCGCGTTCGCGGGCCATCCTATTCTCGGTACCGCCTGGGTCATCCGGCGTCATGTCGCAACTGGCAGTCCGGAGGTCGTGCGGCTGAACCTCTCGGTAGGCCAGATCCCGGTCCGTTTCGAGAGTTCCACCGAGGACGGCGAGATCGCGTGGTTTCAAGGGCCGCAAGTGCAGTTCGGAGCCGTCTGCCCCCGCGAGGCGATGGCCGTTGCGCTCGGAATTGAAACAGATGACATCGAAAGCGGAATTCCAGTGCAGGCGGTCACGGCGGGCGTATCCGCCTTAATCGTGCCAGTGCGCAGCCTTGAGGCGCTCGGACGCAGCAGGTTGGATCTCGATGCATTTGCCCCTCTGGCGGAGCGGGGCTTTTCGCCTCTTGTTTATGTCTATAGCCGACAGACCCACGATTCCAGAAACGACCTTTGTGCACGTTTTTTCTTCGAGGCGCACGGCGTGCGCGAAGACCCCGCTACCGGAAACGGCGCGGCATTTCTGGGCGCCTATCTGTTGGAGCATTTCCCGTCTGATGGTTCCGGCCTGTCATTGAGGATCGAGCAGGGCCATCAGGTCCGGCGCCCCTCGCTGATCAGGCTCCGAGCGCGCATGGACGGAAAATCGCGGGAGGTGCACGTCGGCGGTCGGATTGTTCCCACGATCGAGGGAGAACTGCTGTGAGCGGGACTGCCTGGCGCGCGGGTATGCCCGCGACGGGCGCGCCGCCGCACGCGCACAACTCGACCGTAAACGGACGCGGCAATGGAATCTATTCTCGTTAGCGCCTGCCTGCTGGGCCAGACGGTCCGGTACGACGGAGGAAGTGTGCTCTGCGACCATCCCGTGCTGCAGCAATGGTCGCGGGAGGGGCGCATCGTCGCGGTGTGTCCGGAAGTGGCCGGCGGGTTGCCTGTCCCGCGTCCGCGGTCGGAGATCGTCGCTGGCCATGACGGCATGATGGTGCTTGCCGGCAGCGCTAAGGTCGTCAATGCGCAGGGGCGCGATGTTTCGACGTATTTCGTGCGTGGCGCGCGGCAAGCTCTTGAACTGGCGCAGGAGAAGCGCGTCCGCATCGCAGTCCTGAAGCAGGGTAGTCCCTCCTGCGGTACTGGTACGATTTTCGACGGCACCTTCAGTGGGACTAAGGTCGCGGGCTCGGGGGTGGCTGCCGCGCTGCTGCGCCAGTCCGGCGTGTGCGTCTTCAGCGAAGACCAGGTTATGGAGGCGGATGCGCTGCTCAAAGAGCTCGAAGCCGGACGGGCCGGCTGAACTGCAGGCCTTGCGGGCAAGTTTCGGAAGCCTCCAGCGTGATGAGCCCCATAACAGACAGGAGCGCGGCTGCCGGGAACGGGCCGTGCATTGCCATAGGCCACGCCTATTGGCGCAATCGGGATAAAGACTTGGACAGCGGGCCCGGCCAGCCCCAAAGTTTTCATGCGACCGCAGAATCGGGAAGCGATCCAATGATACAGGCCTTACCGGTCTCACGACAATCAGTGTTGCAGCCCACACGACGCTTATGGGCGCCTCAGAGTATGCCGGCGGGGACAATGGGCGCAAAGATACGCCGTTGCGCCGGCGGCAGGTTGCGGCCGGGAGTACTGCAATGAATGTCAATCTGGCGGAAAGATACCGGCACAGCGATCTTGGCCGGGAAGCGGAGGCGCTGCTCAAGCCCTGCGTGCAGTGTGGGCAGTGCACGTTTATCTGTCCCACCTTCCGGCTGCTCGATGATGAGTGGGACGGGCCGCGCGGGCGGATCTTTTTGATCAAGCAGATGCTTGAGGGGGTGATGCCCGACGGCTCGGGAATGCTTCCGGCCTATACACTCAAGACGCTCCAGAAAACGTCCATCGGCGCCAATTTGCAGGAACGGCTGGATCGGTGCCTCACTTGCCGGTCCTGCGAGTCCAGCTGCCCCCACGGTGTCCGCTACGGACGTCTGCTCGACATCGGTCGGGAACTGGTAGAGAAGGAGGCGCCCAGACCGCTGAAGGAGAGGCTGGCGCGCCGGGCTGTGCGCGCCGTGGTCACACACCGCCGCCGATTCGCAATATTGCTGGGCATCGGTCGGGCTCTGCGTCGTGTTCTCCCGGCCGATCTGCATGCGAGGATTCCGCAACGGCGGCATGCGGGCGCCTGGCCGCGGCGGACCCATGCGCGCCGCATGTTGGTATGGGAAGGCTGCGTGCAGCCGGCTCTGGCTCCGGACATCAATGGCGCTGCAGCCCGCGTTCTGGACCGTTTCGGGGTGCAGCTTATTAAAGTCGACGGGGGCGGCTGCTGCGGCGCGGTGAGCCAACATATGGCGGCAACCGCTGAGGCGCGCACCATGATGCGCCGGAATATCGACGTTCTGTGGCCGCATATCGAAGCTGGTGCGCAAGCGCTCGTGCTTACGGCAAGCGGATGTGGCGCCTATTTCCGCGAGTATGGTCACCTGCTGAAGGATGACCCCCGGTATCGCGAGAAGGCGCAGCGGATCTCGGAGTTGACCAAGGATATTTCCGAGGTTGTCAGCGAGATCTGGAAGGATGGAGATCATGCGCTGCCCGTCCCCCAACGTCCGCAGCGCATCGTGTTCCAGTCGTCCTGCAGCCTGCAGCACAGCCAGAAGCTCAACTCGGTGGCCGAGAACCTGTTGCGGCGCGCCGGATTCAAGCTGATGCCAGTATCGTATTCATTCATGTGCTGTGGCGCGGCCGGGACCTATTCGATCCTGCAGCGCAAGATTTCTGAATCCTTGCGTGCCCTGAAGCTGGGCACGCTGATGGCGACGCGGCCGGAGGCCATTGCCACAGCCAATATCGGCTGTCTCACGCATATGGCAGCCGCGTCTCCGGTACCTGTGCGGCACTGGATCGAATTTCTGGACGAGAAGTTTTCTGCGGCGGAAGGGGAGGCGGGGTCCGGTGATAATCTTCGGAGTCCGGCCGTCGTGGCCAATATGCGGGCATTGGAGACGGAGAAAGGCGACCCAAGAGTGGCTAGGCGCTAATTTCAGGCCTCCTGCCATAGGGCATCGCGAAGTGGTCCGGTTTCGGTGGCATTCACCGGTCTGAAGGGGGCGGCAGTGGTGCGGTCGGCCGGCGAGCCGGGGAAGGCCGTCGCGGCCTCATGGAGGATATGGCACAGGGCATGTGCGTTGCGCGTTCGATACGGAGAGCTCAACGCTGCCAGGGTGATTCGCAGCTCGGCGTCGGTCACTTGGATGTCGCCCGCGGCGGCGAACAGCTCATGCATGCAGGAGCGTGCGCCCCTCTTGGTCGGCGCGCGTGGCGCAGATCTGTTTATCCAGCGCGCGCCGTTTGGAGTTGGGAATGGTGCCGGGCGGGTATTGGTCCGCACCCGCAGGCGCAGATAGACGGGGATTTCAGGCAAATCGACCGACCAGGTCAGGAGGTCTGAAATTAGAGGTGTTCTAGATTGCCTCCGCGCCACAAAACCGGCATGATCCTGCAAATGTCCAGGATTAGACCCCCGCTTTTCCGGGAGGCGCGACTTTTTCCGCAAGACGGTTCCCGGACCCGTTGATGGACTTGGGGCGGAAGCCGTAATACCACCTTTAGGGTTAAGCTTAAAAAAGAGGAACGCCGCGTACTTTCAGGATGAAGTGCGGCGCCGTTGCTGTTTCACTGTCTGCAGCCAAGGCCGATATTTGATGACTCGAACTGCACTTCGTCGCATTATGGGGTTCCGGTGGGCGCAGCTGTTCAAAAGCCGGATGTTCTGGTTGCTCTCGCTTCCCGTGGTCGTATTCTGGCGGGAACTGTTGCGGACCCCGGCGGATATTGGTGCGGTGCTGCCGAGTTCGCAATGGCTCGGACATGCCATTGCAGCCGCCATACCGCTCAATTCCGAGACCCTTGTTGTCGAGGTCGGTGCCGGCACCGGGGCGGTGACCCGGGCGCTGCTCCGGCGGGGCGTCGCGCCGTCACGCCTGTGTCTGATAGAACGCAGTTCCGCCCTATGTGAGTTGCTGCGGCGCCGTTTCCCGCGTCTTCTCGTGGTACGTGGTGATGCGGCCGAACTGACCCGGCATCTTGGGGCGGACCGCAGTGTCGGTGCAATCGTTTCCAGCCTGCCGCTTCGCTCCTTGTCGCAGGCGGCTGTCCACGCCATTGCCGGGGAAATGCATGCGCTGCTCGATACCGACGGTGTGCTGGTGCAGTACACCTACGGAATCGCGGAAGACTGTCCTCTGGAGGCATTCGGATTCAAGCGACAGCGGGCATCCCTGGTATTGCGGAATATTCCACCGGCGCGAATCGATGTGTTGCGCAAGGAAGCGTGTCTCTAATGCCTAGAGTTAGGCACGTTCATAGTTAGCCAATAAAACCCGGACCGGAATACGCATCTCTTTCAATCTTGCCAGCAGGGTTGGCAATCTGCTTTCGGGCGTATTGCGCGAGGAGGCAGGCCCAAACTCGGACGCAACCGCGGAGACGGCAGCTAAGAATGCGCGGGCGATGATGATGCGCGTTGCATGCCTTCAGGCCAACGTGGAGTGCCGGGCCTCGCTCGTCAGCCCGGTCGGCGCTGCGTCAGCTTTCCGGCTACCGCCTCTGCAACTTTCATCCCATCTACGGCGGCAGAGATAATTCCGCCGGCGAATCCAGCCCCTTCACCAGCGGGATACAGGCCCTTCGTATTGACGCTTTCGAAGCGTTCATCGCGCGCAATCCGGATCGGTGACGAGGTGCGCGTCTCTACCGCGGTAAGTACGGCGTCGTTCATGGCAAACCCCTTGATGATCTTGTCAAACTCTGGAATCGCCTCGCGAATCGCGGTTATCGCGTAGTCGGGCAGGGCGTCGCTCAAATCCGTGAGTGTCACGCCGGGAGTATAAGATGGGATCACCGCGCCCAGTGCTGTGGAGCGTCGCGCAGCAAGGAAATCGCCGACGAGCTGCACCGGGGCGTTGTAATTGGCGCCGCCAAGTTGGAATGCCCTTTCTTCGAGATTGCGCTGGAATGCCATGCCGGCGAGCACGTGTTGTCCGCCAAAATCTTGGGGCAGGATGCCGACAACAATGCCAGCGTTGGCGTTGCGCTCGTTGCGCGAGTAATGGCTCATGCCGTTGGTGACGACCCGCCCGGTCTCCGAGGTGGCCGCCACCACCTGTCCGCCGGGGCACATGCAGAAACTGTAGACTGCACGGCCGTTTATGCAGTGATGCACGAGTTTGTAGTCGGCTGCACCGAGTGCGGGGTGCGCGGCATGCGGCCCGAGACGGCAGGTGTCGATCATGCGCTGTGGGTGTTCGATCCGAAATCCGATGGAAAACGGCTTGGGCTCGATGTGTACGCCACGGTGGTGCAGCATCTCAAATGTGTCGCGTGCGCTGTGGCCGACGGCGAGGATCACGTGATCCGCGCTGATGGTCTCACCGTCGGCCAGTACTATGCCACGCACTGCGCCGTTCTCAATCAGAATGTCGGTGACATGACTTTGGAACCGGATCTCGCCGCCGAGCCCGATAATCTTGTGCCGAATATTTTCCACGACCTTTACCAGGCGCAGGGTGCCGATGTGCGGCTTGCTGACGTAGATGATCTCCTCCGGCGCACCGCAGTCCGCTAACTCCTGCAGAATGTACCGGACGTGATGGTCCCGGTCCTTGATGCCGGTATGCAGTTTGCCGTCGGAGAATGTGCCCGCGCCCCCTTCACCGAACTGCACGTTGGATTCGGGATGAAAGCGGCGCTGGCGCCAGAAATCCCACACGTCTCGGCTCCGCTCACGCACGTTACGTCCGCGCTCGAGTATGAGCGGATTGAACCCCATGCGCGCGAGCGACAGCCCGGCAAACAGGCCGCAGGGGCCGGTGCCGATGACCACCGGACGCGATTCGATTCGCACGAGTGCCCGCGCGGGAAGGCGGTAGGTCTCGTCGGGTGCTTTCGCGACGTGACGATTGCGGTGCAAGCGCCGAAGAAGCGTGGCCTCGTCCTGCACCTCGGCATCGATGGTGTAGACAAACATGACCTGACCGTTTCGACGTGCGTCATGGCCGCGACGGCGCACACGAAAGCCCATTAGTTCGTGTTCGGCTATGCCGAGAACGCGCAGGATCGCGGCCTTGATCTCGCCATGGCGGTGATCGAGGCCAAGCCGCACTTCAGTCAATCGCAACATGAGTGATTTTGGGGGAAAATCGCTGAAAACGGGTCAGGATCGATTCGCGCTGTCGTGAATTGTGGATCTGATTTCCGCTTGAGAACTGGCGCGGATCCGGCTCCAAGGCAGCGAATAATACAATAAGTGTATCCTGGCTGGCGAACGCGCTCGATCTGCCCTTATGCGCGAAGGGGCGGCTTCCCGTGTCATGCGCATGGCTGCAGCCCGGTGTCCGGGAGTCCGGTAAGGTGTAAGTTGTTGCGGCGATTATTCGACCCGTTGTCCTGGCGCGATTGAAGGACAGCGCCGGCGACGCGCTTGCGATTGATCCAACTGTTACTACGCATAATGTATATTATGTTAAATGCCGAAAATAGCTACCCCTGCCGATGTTACCCAACAGCGTACTTGGGGGTACTAGAGTCCGGCTGTCAGACAACGAAGCTCGGACCGCTGGCTGGTACCGCAATTTACCTGTGGCGATCGAAAAATAGCATCCAATCGCATGAAAGCGGAATGTCTCGGGAAGTGCGCAGCCGCTGGGGCCACGCACTTCCCGCCGTTGCTACTCTGTTGCAAATGAGATGGAGTTGGCAGTCGCGGCCGACGACGACAGCGGAACTGTGCCGAGTGCCGTCAATACACCCGTACTTTGGTTGATGCTGTATTCGGTAACGGCCGGACCCCAATTGTTTACGACGTAGACCACAGTATCTGCCGCATTGATAGCGATACAGTTGGAGTAGACGCCGACGTTGCTGGTAACCGTCCCAATTTGCGTCAATGCGCCGGTCGTGGTGTTGACACTATATTCAGTGACTGAACCGTCTGGGGTAGTCCTATTGCCAGTCCCCCCGTTGACCGAATATGCGAATGTTCCGTTCGCATTTAACACAATACCTCGGCTCGATGTACCACTTACAAAAGGACTCCCTGTGATCGCCGCGCCAATCGCGCCGGTCCCTGGATCGATGCTGTAGACCGCAATGGAGTTACCGCCGAAAGTCGGCACATAGGCAAGTGTACCCGCAGGATTAAACGTGACGTCATATGGGGATGTAGTGGTAAAGGGACTGCCGGCAATGGGACTGAGGCCGCCGGTCGTCGAATTGATGCTAAACACGGAAATGCTGTTACTGCTGGAATTCGATACATAGGCATAGGTGCCCGCAGGATTAATCGTTAGATAGCTAGGGCCACTACCTCCGGTTACGGTGCTTGAGACATAAGTCAGCAAGCCTGTGGTTTGGCTAATGCTGTACTGGTATACGTCAGCGCTGTTCGAGTCTACCACGTAGGCGTAGGTACCGGCGGCATTAATCGTTATGGAGACCGGTTGAATTCCGGTGGCAACCGAGCCGACCTTGGTAAGCGCACCTGTTGTCTTGGCGATGCTATATTCAGAAACGGCGTTTCCCGATGATTCTGTTGCATACAGGATATTCGCTGCTTGATTGACCGCTACGTAGTCCGTA
>JAJYEK010000046.1:2606-6955 GCA_021785795.1 Pseudomonadota bacterium | reverse complement strand
AAACGGCGGTTGTGCCTATCACGCCGGTGTTGGGGTTGACGCTGTACTGCAGAATCAGGCTGTCATTATAGTCAGCCGAATAAGCGAAATTGGGCCCCACAGTCGTTCCAGTTGGACTTGAAGGTGTGGTCGTGCTGCTATCCCAATGGCAGCCTGCAAGATTTGCTGCCGCAAGGGCAACGGTAATCGCAGCTGCTAATTTTTTTTTCACCGAGTGATTCCTCGTGTTAATTGTTGGCAATACTTACCGTAAAGCGACATAGGCGAACTGCAATCGCGCAAATTTTTGTTCGCATGGATCCTGGCTTGAATGAGTATAGACACCAACTATGTTTTGTCACGGAAGAAAATAATGGCAAGCAGCGGGGATTCCGCGCCGGGTTCAACGCGTTGCGTGATGCGATCAGCCGGATTTCAATACAAGCTGCCTGCGGCCGCCACCTTAATATAATGAACCGTGTCCAATAGCCGGTGCCGCAGGCGATCTCAAGAACAGATCCATTGACGAAGTGGCCGGGCAACTCTATTTCCGGATAGCCGAGAGATCTGCCTGACGTTCCGGTTTGAGATAGATCTCGTCATGCTCCGCGGCGCGGGCGGCGTAGTAGGATTCCATTGCTTCCTGATCGAGGCGCATGGTGCAGGTCTTATCGGGTCAAATGATGGCGAGATGTTGCTTGAGAACAGCCTGTTCATTGTACACGCGCAGCCGCTCAGCGGCTTGCGCACACCCTAGGCGATGCGGGAGCATCTGGAACATTGCCTCAGAGCAGCATTTTGCTTGTCGGGAATCCGGATAGAACCTGGTAACTTGAGCCGGATCACGCGTTGTTTGCGGGCCCGGCTCAAGGACAACAGGTTGCCCGCTCGCGGGCACGGGCTAGGATAGTATTCCCAATCGGGCATCATGGTTCCTTTGCTGTGCTAGCCGCTCGATCGAAATCATGGTGAGCCCTTCGCGGGCGACATAATCTCGCACCTGCTCCCGGCGCATCATGGTGCCATCGCGGTTCATCAGCTCACAGAGAACCGCCGCCGGACGTAACCCGGCCAACTCGGCCAAAAGCACGGCAGACCAGACCAAGATATCATGACACAGGCCCACGAAAAGCCCAGAACCCGGATGAGGTCCGCCCGCCAGGGTGCAGCCGCTTTCGCCCTTGCGGTCCCATCCCACAGAAAGGTGAAAAGCGGCGCACTTGCCTTTCGCAAGGCCAAGGGCGTAGATGTTTTTGTGCGGGCAGTCGCCCATGCCACGCCGGACCTGCGGCGCGGCCTTCGGGGAAAAGGTCCGATTTGTGTCTTCGCATGCAGGCCGCATATGACGCATGGTATGCCTCCCGCAAGGTCGACGTCAGCAAAGTCCCTCCCCTGCGCCATAGCCGTATGAGCCAGAACCATAATCCTGCCGGAGCGGCAGGATTATGGTTCTGGCTGGCAAGCGAAAATATGGGTCGAATGCTGGCTGCTTCAGCACTGTCATGACCGTTAGGGCCCAGATTGTGCTTGAATCATGCGCCGGGGTCAGCAGATCCATCCTGACGAATCCATTCCTGCCTTTGCAGTCCATACAGACCGAGGAAGTCATCTCGTGCCAGCGCAGCGCCTGGCTCCGCGGTGGCACAGGATAAATCCCTCGTCACGGGGTCCCCGGGTGCCAGCGCCTCCTGCGGGACCGACCGGCCCGGAGGGTTCGGCAATGCATCATCGATGCCTGCGCACCACCACCTGCCGCGAATCTCCCCCGCATACGATCTGTCACGATAGGAGCCCATTTTCTTGAATTCCGGCCCCCCCGAGGCTGCAATCCGGGTACTTGGCGCCACATGTCGCCCGCGCCAGCGACGATGTGCGCTGTGAGCCTTCGTTCCGGCGGTTGTGGTTCTTCGCTACTGCATGCTATGGATCGTCGTTCTGATGCAACTGGGAAGCATCGCGATTGCCGCCCGTCGGTAATCCTGCGTACTCGCCAGATATGAAAATTCTTGAAAAATATTACACAAGCTATTGATATTACTTTCTAATAGGTCTTCACTTTGATAAGGCGATGCGGGAATTTTGGGGGGACCCTGTATGCGACAAACCTGCGGCGTACGCAATCGCAGTCTATACTTCACTTTATAACAGCAAGCTATACTGACAATTATTCTAATCCAGGATGGGTTGAACCGTCCTGGTAAAAAATGAACACCACCTGACTGGACTATAGGCAAACACAGGCGGCGCCAGGAAGAGAAGTTATGTCTAGAGCATTCCCGACCGCGGCCGGAGGGTTCACCCTCATAGAGCTCATGGTGGTCGTCATTGTGGTCACCATCCTTGCCATAATTACGATACCGGCCTACGAGCGGTACACGACGCGATCGAAGATCCTGGCCGCACAGGCGGCTCTCGTGTCGATGGGGGTTGACCTCAAGGAGTTCCAGCAGGACCACATGACTTACGCCGGGGGTTGTCCCACCCCCCCGCCCACGCAGGATTTCAACTTGTCCTGCCCGGTGATCTCATCGAACAGCTATACCGTCATTGCGTCGGGAACGGGTCCGCTCGCGGGATTCGAGTTTTCATTGGACCAGGATGGCACCAGAACGACAGTATCTGCCCCGACAGGATGGGTCACGAATAGTGGTTGCTGGATATCAGACCCTCAGGGCGATTGCATCACGGAGTAATCTTGTGCGCGGCAATGGCTTTACGTTGATCGAACTGATGGTGACGATCATGGTCGCCGCGATTCTGCTGGTGCTGGCGATGCCATCGTTCCTTTCCTCTATTCACGGACAGCAGGTGTCCAGCGTGCTGCAGAACTTCGAACAGGACGTCGCGTGGGTGCGCGGACAGGCGGTTTCGGGCGTAAGCCCCGCGAGTCTCACGCTCAACACGGACTGCTCCTGGTCGGTATCGATCGGAACGAGTACGGCGGCCGTAGAGGCGGACCACTCCATGACCACGACACAGCTCGCGCAAGACGCGCCGACCATAAAATGTTCAGGAATTCCATCGGGAGGGCTTACCCTTTCGTTCAATACGCTGGGCATGGTGAATTCGCCCGGGTCTACCGGCATCATCACATTTACGCCCGCGACCGGTCTATCGAGTTCAGTCGAAATTTTCGGTTCGGGCGTGCTCGTCGGGAATCCGCAACATGCGTCGTGATTCCAGGCACCGCGAGGCGGGCGTGGGGCTTATTGAAGTGCTCGTGGCCATGCTCATCTTTTCGCTCGGGCTGCTCGCACTCGCCGCAATCTACGTGCGCACTGCCCCTGCACCACTGCAGGATGCGGATGCCATGGCGGTGCAGGCAGCCGCGGACAGCGGCATGACCGCGCTTGCCGCGGATCCGGCCGCCCTGCCCAGCATCAGTGTCAGTGGTGCGACGACGGCTTCCGCTATGCCGACGTCCGCGCTCGCCGCGTGGTATTCCGCAGCGAGTTCAGGGTTGCCGGGATTCACCGTGTCGATCAAAAGCACCAACGACGCTGTAGGCAATGCCTGTTCGTCGACGAGCTGCGGCATCACGCTGACGATCGGCTGGACACAGATGGGAGATCAACGCAGCCAGGTATTCTATGGTCAGGTCGGCATTCATTAAGCGGCGCGAGCTCGGTCTCACGCTCATTGAGCTCATGGTCTCGCTGGCGGTCGCGGCGGTCCTCGCCATAGCTATTCTCGGCGTGCTCACTTTTGGTCTCGGGCGCGACCGCGCCAATAGCAATGCTACTGCGGTCAACGACAACACCCGTGCCGCGCTGACTCTGCTCACACGGGATGTCGCAAGCGCGGGATTCCTGTTCGGTGCCGCGCAGTCTCAGTGTTCGATCACGCTCGCCTACGACAATGGTTTTTCATCCCCGTACCTGACCGTACACCCTATCTGGACACAGCAGGAGGTCGCAGGGCAGTCGCTTCCGCTGGTGGGGACGACCGCGACTTATCCGCCTGCCAATGACACCAATGCGGCCGGCATTGCACAGGTCCTTTTCGTCGCCGCCGCACCCTCTGCCACAAGCTTCTTTGCGAATACCGTCGCGCCGCTCTACATAGTCCAGTTCGGCACCACGCAGTCCTCCTCGGGACAGGGCGCACTCTCCAGTACCCAGTTGCCGACCAACACCTTGTCGCTCAACAGCACGCAAGGCATTCAAGGGGGCGATACGGCTTATCTCCAGGTCCCCATGAACGGCGGCACCGTCTGCTTTCGCGTGCCCATTGTGAAGGTCGGCCCGGGAACCGGGGGTGGCGCCAGCTACATCGACAGCAAACCGTCGCAGTATATGCCGACCAACGGCTACCAGGATTTCCAATCCCAGATCCCCGCAAATTACGGAACGCTGACGAACGGAGCGCTG
>JAJYEK010000046.1:0-2596 GCA_021785795.1 Pseudomonadota bacterium | reverse complement strand
TGTTGCATTCGCGCATACTGGATCTGGGCCAGAATTCAGACACCATGGAGATCGTGGAGTACTGGATCGATGACAGCCCGGGATTCCCCGTGCTCATGCGGGATACCTTCAGCGCGCTCAATGACAGCCTAATTTCGCAGGACGCGCTCGCCCCCGGCGTCGTCAGCCTGCAGGTGCTGTTCGGGACGGTACCGCAGAACTCGCCCGCGGGCACGGCGGTCACATGGAAGTCCTGGTCCGACGTAGCAACGACTGATGAAATCGAAAGCGCGGACGTGGCGCTGGTCACCCGCACCCTTCATCCAGACCCCTCGTATACTGCTCCGGCGTCGATCACTGTTCCGCCGCCGGCAACGGGACTCTCCGCTCCGGACACCTTCGTAAATTATGTGCCGCAACAGACCGAGTTGCATGACCATTTTTCGGTCTACACCGTAAACCTGCCACTGCGCAACGTCGTGTGGGAATGAGCCATGTCTCGCGCCACTTTTACTGGAAATTCTCGACAAGGCGGATCGGCGCTTCTGTTTGCACTGGCGGCGCTGATTATCATATTTCTGGGCGCCCTCTTCACGCTGCGTGGCGCGCTGACCGATGCGGGACTTACCAACCGCTTTAGCGAGCGCCAGAAAGACGTGCAGGCAAGCGATCTTGCATTGCAATGGGTAGCGAGCCAGATTGAAGCAACGACTACCCAGCAACCCTTGGAGGTCAGCGCCACCGGAAAGAGTTGGTATCTTGCAGCTCCGCTTACGTTGCCCCCGACCCCGCAGTACTGGACCACTTGTACGAGCGGATCTACGAGTACCGACACCTGCGCTGCAGTCCCCATGCCGAGCGGAGTCCCGGAGGTCGCATACGCGTTTGTCCAGCCTACCGGCCGCACGGATCCGTATGGTTGTGACACGCAGGGGCTCGATGCCATCTACTATGACATCTGGGTGCATACGGTAGTTGCCGGCAGCGTGGCAAGTGACACGGAATCGCTCTATAAACTCTGCGTACTGCAATAAGCAAGGAGATTGCCATGAATCGGTCGCTATCCCACCGCAGGCCCGCCACCCTTGGCTTGGCAGTGCTGGCCTTCCTGTTGTCGCTGCCCGTCTGGGCATCCAGCAACATTATCGAGGACGATTTCAGCGGAGCTTCGGCCAGCCTGGACTGGGATGCGATCGGCAGCCTGAACGGAACCCCAGGTGCGTGGACGGCCTGTCTCACTGCCGGGAACAACACCGGTTCTGTTCCGGCCTGCAACATGGCCACCCCGGACCCGGTCGGCAGCGGGGCGCTGCGTCTTACGGATAATCACACGGATGAAAGCGGCGCCATCATGTCGAATTTCACATTTCCCTCCAACCAAGGGATCCAGGTCACGTTCACGACCTACACCTATGGCGGCAATGGATACGTAAATTACAACAATGTGGCATCCGGGGCGGATGGCATAGGATTTTATCTGTTTGACGGTACCGAACCGGCCGATGACCTGGGCGCGTTTGGCGGATCGCTTGGTTACAGCTGCAGCAATTCGAACTATCCCCATGACGGCATGGCCGGTGCCTACCTGGGTCTGGGCATCGATGAATACGGCAATTTCCTCAACCCGGGCGACAACACGGCAACCGGAATTAATGGCCATGCGAACCCCGGGGAAATCGGGCTGCGGGGTGACGGCAACGTGACGCTCCCGGCGCTGCAGGCAGTCAACCCGAACGCAACTGAGACGGACGTGTACGATGTCTGCAAGAATGGCGGCACGTATAGCTATACCAATTCCGACGGCGACAGGAAGACGGCAACTTTTCCCGATTATGCCATGATCCCCGGCGCCTACGCGATCTTGCCGTCCAATGACCCCATTTTCAGCCAGGAGAACAAGTCGTCCGCGACGCGCTCGAAGGCGACGCCCATAACCTACAAGCTCATCATTTCGCCGACCGGGTTGCTGAGTTTCTGGTACAACTACAACAACACGGGATTCCAAAACGTCATCGACCAGCAATCGATATCGGCCTCGAACGGTCCCATGCCGGCGTCATTCCGCTTCGGTTTCGGCGCCAGCACGGGTGGAGGCAGCAATATCCATGAGATCACCTGCTTCCTAGCCAGTCCCGCATCCAGCGCAGTCGGCGCTCCGATTGCACCGCTGTCAATCAGCTCCGGCAATCTGGTCTACATGCTGACGAGCGATCTCGATCCCATTGCGGGTCACGTCGATGCCTACTCGGTCACGGCGAACGGCACGCCATCGACTACGCCCCTCTGGGATGCCGGCAGCCTCATGACGTCATCGCAGCGGCAGTCCGATCTCTATTCGACCGCCTCGGACGGCGTGACGACGACGGCGTTCGCCTCGCTCGACGCGGCCGCTTTCAATCTGCCGACGGGAGGCACGACCTGCGTGCCGTCTGTCCAGACGATCATTGACTACACGATCGACCCCAGTGTGGCTGCCCCGTCGGGTTGCGCAAGCTATCTTGGCCCGCGCGAGTCCGGATGGTTTCTTGGCGAAATATCGCCGGAGGATGCGGGAGCGCTTCTATCTCCGCCCAACAACCCCATGGATCTGTCATTGCCCGGATATGCCACCTATGCG
>JAJYEK010000233.1 GCA_021785795.1 Pseudomonadota bacterium | reverse complement strand
ACAGCTGCATGCAGCTTCGGGGCGGCGGGTTTTCGTTGGTGGACTGGCCACGGACTATTGCGTCCTCAATACCGTCAACGCCGACCTGGCCAAGGGGTTCGAGACCTTTCTGCTCGAGGATGCCGTGCGCGCCGTCGACGTCTCGGACGGCGACGGGGCCAGAGCACTTGCACAGATGCGCGCGCGGGGCACCTGGCCCGTGACACGCGAAGTGATCGATGCATGACGGACCTTCGCGATATCGAATCGACCCCTCTGGTTACAGATCTCTACCAATTGACCATGCTGCAGGCGTATTTCGATCACGACATGCGGGATACCGCGGTGTTCGAGTTTTTCGTGCGTACGCTCCCCGCGCAACGCCGATTCCTCGTTGCAGCCGGTCTGGAGCAAGTTATCGGGTTCCTGGAGGACCTGGAATTTGGAGCACAGGAGCTGGACTGGATAGGCCGCCAGGGCTCATTCCGGCCGGAGTTCGTCGACTATCTCGGCAAGCTGCGATTCACCGGCGACGTTCATGCCATGGCCGAAGGTACGGTGTTTTTCGCGGACGAGCCGATTCTGCGCGTCACAGCACCACTGCCCGAGGCACAGCTTGTCGAAAGCCGCGTTATCAACTTGCTGCATTTCCAGACAATGATCGCCTCCAAGGCGATACGTTGCGTGCTTGCGGCACCTGGCAAGCTTCTGGTGGATTTCGGGCTGCGCCGGGCGCATGGCGCCGAGGCCGGTCTGCTTGCGGCGCGCGCAAGTTACCTGGCGGGTTTCGCCGGGACTGCGACCGTACTTGCGGCGCCGCGCTTCGGCATTCCATTGTTCGGTACCATGGCGCATTCGTTCATCGAGGCAAACGAGGTTGAGATCGACGCATTCGAACGCTTTGCACGCTCACTTCCCGAAAATGTCGTCCTGCTCATTGATACCTATGACACCGAAGCCGCAGCAGCCAAGGTGGTACAGCTCGCCCCACGTCTGGCGGCTGCAGGCATTACCATCAAGGGCGTACGTCTGGACAGCGGCGATCTGGGAGCGCATGCACGCAAGGTCCGTCGCATTCTGGATGATGGCGGTCTGCGGCACACAACGATATTTGCCAGTGGCAACCTCGACGAATTCAGCCTGGCCCGGCTGCTGGCGGAGGAGGCGCCAATTGATGGCTTCGGTGTCGGCACCCGCATGGATACCTCGTCCGACGCCCCTTTTCTCGATTGCGCCTACAAGCTTCAGGAGTATGCCAGTCGACCACGGCGCAAGCGCTCGGAAGGCAAGGCGACCTGGCCCGGAACGAAGCAGGTGCATCGCAGATTCGACGGCGAAGGAATCATGCGAGGGGATGTGCTAGGCCTGGAGGGCCAGGGCGGCGAAGGCATAACGCTGCTGGAACCGGTCATGCGCGCCGGTCGGCGCATTGCGCCACCCGCGACACTGGAGGCTGTGCGTGAACACGCGGCTGCCGAACTGGCACGCTTGCCACCCGAGCTTCAGAAGATCACGGGAAGTGGGCAATACCCGGTCACGATCTCCTCGGCGCTGCGCGAACTTGCGTACATGCTCGACGCTCGTCCGATCTGACTGAACCGGGGAGCACTGGATCCCATGCCTGTGCATAACGCCGACATCGCTGCGGTGTTCAATGAGATCGCCGACATCCTGGAGATCCAGGGAGAGAATCCGTTTCGCATACGCGCGTACCGAAATGCTGCACGCGTCGTGGGAGAGCTCGGCAAGGAAACCAGCGAACTGGCGAATGAGGGAATGGATCTCACCGAACTGCCGGGAATCGGCCGGGATCTTGCCGCCAAGATCCGGGAAATCCTGGACACCGGCAGCTGTGCTGTGCTCAAAAGGCTGCGCAAGCAGGTCCCGGTCTCCGTCACCCAGCTGATGCGTCTGCCCGGCCTCGGGCCCAAGCGCGTCAGTGCGCTGTGGCACGACCTGGGCATCCAGACTGTCGAACAGCTGGACCGGGCGGCACGGGACCGGCGCCTCGGTGAGCTTCCGGGATTCGGTCCGAAGACCGAGCAGCGAATTCTGGAAGCCATCGCCGCACATCGTGACACGGCAGTACGTTTTAAGCTTGCGGTGGCGGCTCAGTACGCCAGCGCCCTGACACGCTACCTCCGCAAAACCCCGGGGGTCGGGAATGTCGTGGTAACAGGCAGTTTCCGGCGCATGAAGGAAACAGTGGGCGACCTCGACATCCTGGTCACCACCGGCAATCCTGCGGCCGTCATCGCCCGCTTCGCGAGCTATGACGAGGTGCGCGAGGTGCTTTCAAAAGGCAGGACCCGGTCGACGGTAGTTCTCAAATCGGGCATCCAGGTCGACCTGCGCGTTGTCGCGCCGGAATCTTTCGGGGCCGCCCTGCACTATTTCACTGGATCCAAGGCACACAACATAGCGATTCGCCGGCTAGGCCAGGAACGGGGCCTGAAAATCAACGAGTACGGAGTTTTCAGAGGTGCTGCCCGGATCGCCGGAGACACAGAGGAATCGGTATATCGGAGCGTAGGACTGCCGCTCATCCCGCCGGAGCTGCGTGAAGATCGCGGCGAGATCGAGGCAGCGTCCCGCGGCAAGCTGCCGATGCTGGTGGAAGCCCGCGACCTAAGAGGGGACCTGCACGCCCACACCAGCGCCACAGACGGACGCAACTCCCTCAGGGAGATGGCCGTGGCAGCCAAGACCTGGGGACTTGAATACCTCGCCATCACCGAACATTCGCGGCATCTCACGGTCGCCCGTGGGCTCGACGCAGCCCATCTGCTCAGGCAATGCGACGAGATTGACGGGCTCAACGCCGAACTTCCGGGCATCACTCTGCTGAAGGGCATCGAGGTGGATATCCTGGAGGACGGATCGCTCGATCTGCCGGATCCGGTACTTGCTCAACTTGATCTCGTCATCGGTGCGGTGCATGGCCAGTTCCATCTGTCACGGGCAAGACAGACCGACCGCATCGTAAAGGCTATGGAAAATCCCTATTTGAATGTGCTCGCCCACCCTAGCGGACGCCTGCTTGGCAGCCGCGAACCCTACGACGTGGACATGCTCAAGATTATTCGTACAGCGCATAGCCACGGCTGTTTTCTCGAGCTCAATGCCCACCCTGAGCGGCTTGACCTGCTCGACACCCAGTGCCAGATGGCACGTGAAGAGGGAGTTTTGGTCGCGGTCAACTCAGATGCACATTCGGTGCGTGACTTCGACAACCTCGTCTACGGTGTGGGACAGGCCCGGCGCGGTTGGCTGGAAAAGACCGACATCCTGAATACACGGAAACTGCACGCGCTCCGCGCCCTTTTGAAACGCCAGGATTAGGGCGGCCCCCCAAAGGGGGTCAGATCCAGTTGCGGCTCAAGACCCCCTATCCTGATTCCTGGTCCTTCTTATATATAGACGCAAACATTTATAGAGGCGAACGGGATGTGGTCCGGAATCGATAGCGATGACTAACATTGATGAATACGGGGATAAGAATTCTTGACATGCACAAACTGATGGGTCTACATTCGCGATCTAACACAATATATTGTATTGTGTGCTCGACACTAATAATAAGCGTGTTTCTGCCAGCAAGCGTGAAGGAGGTATCTACCCAATGAAGGCGGCGAAAATACAAGCTCAACAGGCTGACCCCTACGACATTCCCCTCCAGCCGGCTTCCTATGACATTTGGGACAAGAAGTATCGGCTCAAAACGAAGGCGGGCGAGCCTGTCGACCAGGATACGCTTGGAACCTTCACCCGCATAGCGCGGGCGCTCGCTGACGTCGAGGATACGCCGGAGAAACGCACGGAATGGTTCGACCAGTTTCTTTGGGCGCTGCTAAATGGCGCGATCCCGGCCGGTCGCATCACGTCCAATGCCGGAGCCCTGGATCACAAGCCCGCCACCAGCACCATCAACTGCACCGTTTCCGGCATTGTGTGCGACTCGATGGACGGGATTCTGAGTGCCGTGCATGAAGCCGGTCTGACCCTGAAGGCGGGCTGTGTCGCGCCGGAGACCAAGGTGGTAACAGAGTACGGCGTGGTCACGGCAGAACGGGCGGTCACCGAGCGCCATGAACGCATGCTCTGCTACGACCGCGAGACGGGATCCTTCGAAATGCGTCGCATTGACCGCCACATGACGACGCATGTGCCGCGCAATGAAAATATAGAAATTCGCTCTGGTGGCACAGCCCTGAAAACCTCCATCAGGCACCCGGTTCTGGTCTACCGCGACGACCAGCTCATCTACGTGCGCGCCGATGAAGTCTGCGCGAGCGATGCCATGGTTCACCATACCTTCGCCTGGCTGGCCGATGAGAACCAGGCGCTGCGTGCCTGGTTCGCCGGTACCTGTCTCGGAGACGGCGGCGCCCATGGGAAACGGTTCGAACGCGGGAATAATCATGCGACATGGGTCGAAGCGGTCCATGCGGCTGGCCGCCGGATTGTCTTCAGGGTCCGTGCCGCGGAGCGTGAGGTGGCCGAACGCTGCGCCGCATTCTTCCATGCTTTCTGCGGCTTCAAGGCGCAGTTCGTAGCCACCGCCACGGAGCATGGCACGCCCGTTTGGGATTTCACGGTCACCGGCTTGGAGACCAGCCGGATGTCCGAACTGATCGATGGGCCGATCGGGGGGGAAAGCGTCGATCTTCGAGTTCCCACCTGGGTGGCGGCTCACCCGGACAGGTATTTCCTCCCGTTTCTTGCAGGGCTGATCGACGCCGACGGGACGGTGAATCCCGGGCACGGCGTAACCATTTCGATGCACAATCAGGAATTCGCCGAGCAGATCAAAGGATTGCTCGGCCTGTTCGGAGTGCACGGTGCGATCGTCGTCCGTGAGTCGCGCGAGCAGGATTGCCGAGCCCATGCCAGCTGCAACACCGTCGGGTCCATGCTGAGGATCATCGATTCAACGTTCCTTACCAAGGTAGCCGGATACATGGCACATAGCGGCAAGCGGCGGCAAATCGGCGAACTTTCCAGCCGGGAGGCAGGGCAACACGATCGCTACCACATGCCCAGCCAGCTTATGGAGGCACTCAGCGCCGAAATCGGCCCGCTCAACCATGAAGAG
>JAJYEK010000232.1 GCA_021785795.1 Pseudomonadota bacterium | reverse complement strand
CTCCGCAGCCATCGCCTCGGCTGCTGCCAGAAGGCGCGGCAGTTTGGCAAGCGCGGCAAGGCGGATCGCCGTGGGAATGGTGTCATTCGTGCTCTGGCCCATGTTGACGTGATCGTTGGGATTGACGGGCCGGTATTCGCCCTTTTTTCCTCCCAGGGCCACGTTGGCCAGGTTGGCAATGACCTCATTGGTGTTCATGTTATGGCTCGTTCCTGCGCCGGCCTGGAAGCGGTCAACGACGAATTCCTCGTGGTAGTTCCCGTCGATGATGGCTGCGGCAGACTGCAGGATGGCCTGTGTGCTGCGCTCATCGAGCCATCCGGCTGCGAGATTTGCGCGTGCCGCAGCATATTTGATGCGGGCGTGGGCGATGATGAAGTCGCGGTCGGGGCGTCGTCCGGAAATCGGAAAGTTGCCTGCGGCGCGCGCGGTCTGGATGCCGTACCAGGCGTCGGCAGGCACCGAAAACTCGCCAAGGCTGTCTTTTTCCGTGCGGAAGGATGCGGTCATATCGGCTCCTGGGTGGCGATAGGCGGATAGCGAACGGTCCGGGTTGTCTTGAGATCCGTCGGCGCGTCATTATATCTCAGGCGATTGGCCGGGGTCCGTGCCGGCGCCCGGTGATGCGGGGCGCAGTCGTTGTCGGGCGCCTGCAGATATTGAGGCGAACTGGTTGATGCATGAAGCGGGAATGATATCGTCACCCTGCATGCGCTTTGTCGTGTCGGGCCGGGTCCAGGGAGTGTTCTTCCGCGCCGCAACCCGGCACGAGGGACAGCGCCTCGGACTCCGCGGCTGGGTGCGAAACCGGGATGACGGGACCGTAGAGGTGGTTGCCTGCGGCGCGGATCAACAGCTCAGGCAGCTCGAAGCGTGGCTGTGGCAGGGTCCTCCCGCGGCCCGGGTGACGGAGGTGGCATGCTTTCCGGCGCCGGCCGAGCAGTTCGCAGGATTCAACATCCACTATTGAGGCGGGCAGCTGCTCATTGCGAAAACCAGCTCCTCTGAAACGCCTGGTATACCTGCGCCACATAGCGATCCCGGCCCGGGCTGCCGTTGTAGAGGGCGAGGGCGTGGCTCAGGTTGCCATGCTCCTTGTCCAGGTAGTACTTGAGGATGGTGCACCCGTAGCGAAGATTCGTCTGCACGCGGAACAGGTCGTCTCCCGGTTTTCCGATTTCCCTGAGCCAGAACGGCATCACCTGCATGAGACCGCGGGCGCCGGCAGCGGAAATCGCGAAGCGATGAAAATTGCTTTCCACCTGGATTACCGAAAGCACCAGTTCCGGCTTGAGGCCGGCGCGGATGGCCTCGTAATGCACGTTCTCGAGCAGCTTCATGCGGAAGGCGTCGTTGGGGATGCGCGACTTGAGGCGTTGCGACATGTCCATGAGCCAGACCTCGGCGGAGTATCGGTCGCGGAAACTGCGCGGATCGCTCACGGCCTTCTTGAGCAGCGCCTTGAGCACCGGATCGACCACCGGCGGCCGGCTGGCGCCGAGGGCCGGAGCCACCAGCACCAGTGATGCCATGACCGCCCATAAGGCGGAGAGACGCGTTATCCGCTGGAACACCGGCTGTTTCCTCGCATTCGCTTTCGTGCGGCTGTCCCCGGTGAGGATAGCCCGCTCTGAAAGGTCCGGCGCATCCCCTGTCCGCAAGCCGCGGAACGACGGCGGCATGCGCCGCCCGATCACCTCGTAGCCAGGGCGGCAAACCGTGCGCCGGCACGCGGCAGATCAAGGTGAATTATAGTCTGTCGGCGGGTCCGGCCGAGCCGGCAGTCCGGCTGTTGCAGTGATCCGCCACACGAGCACTTGCTTTCCGGCTCACCGTGCACCGGTCGGTGCGCACGGCGCGCTCCGGTAACCCCGGTTTCAGCGCGATACCGGAGGAGGGGCAGGCCCTGCCCGGCGCTCCTTCAGCACCGCGTCCGCCAGTCGCGCAGCGGCGTCGCGGCCACGGAGTCGACCCCGATCGTCGCGTGGGACACCGGACTGACGCGCTGCCCGGCTCAGCGTTTCTTCATGAAACCTGATGCCCGGACAGCACTGGCGCGCGCGAACGTGGATCGATACGTTGACAGCGTCGCCTTCACCGAAACGCATGAGGCCTCCTGCAGGCAGCCTCACCCACGGTGAGCGATGTAATTCCGGTTCTGTTGCATTCCAGTGTGAACAACGGGGCGGCGATGTGCAAGCTTGAGGTACGCCCCGACAGGCTCCGGCAGTGAGCGGATTCCACCGGTCGGGCGGGCGGCGCAGGCGTAGCGGACCGGATGCCGCGGCGTGCTAGCGCGTCTCGCCCAGCAGTTGTTCGAGCGCGCGCACCCGCGCACGCAGACGTTCGATCTCCTCCAGCAGGTCAACGGCCAGGATGGTGCCGGCAAAGTCGATCTCGAGTTCCCGCCCAAGTCGCAACGCGGTGTGCAGGCGCTTCAGCGCCGGACCGGGAAACTTCCAGGTCTGCGGGCCTGTACCGCGCGGCTCCACCAGACCTTCCTGCACGTATGCAATGAGATCATCCGGCTCCAGCCCGAGCGACGCGCAAAGCTGGTCGACGGAGAGCATCACGTCTTCGTCGAGCACGGTGGCGGTGATCGTCACGGTCTTGTCTGGCACCTTAAACCCCCATGTGGCTGCGCGGATTGAACGGCAGTTCCCGTGACATCCGCTCATAGAACTCTCTGGCGGCCGGAGTCATCGCCGGTGGCGCCACGATCTGGAGCACGATGTACTGATCTCCGCGGGTCTTGCTGCCCAGGCCGCGTCCCTTGAGCCGCAGTTTCTGCCCGGACTGCGAACCGGCAGGGATCTTGACTTCGACATTGCCGCCGAGTGTGGGTACCGTGAGCTGGGCCCCGAGTGCCGCCTCCCAGGGGGTGAGCGGCAGATTGAGGTAGATGTCGTGCCCTTCGGACTTGAAAAGCGGATGGGGCTGTAACTGGACCTCGAGGTAAAGGTCTCCGCGCGGGCCGCCGCCCGCCCCCGCAGCGCCCTGTCCGGCAAGGCGTATCTGCTGTCCCTGAACGACGCCGTGCGGGATCTGGACCTGGAGTGCGTGATTGCGCATGACCCTGCTGCCCGTGGCATCCCATTCCGGCACAGCCAGCTGAATGATGCGCGTCGCGCCGTGGTAGGCGTCATCGAGGCTGATCGTGATTTTGGAATGCTGGTCCTGCCCGCGCGTGCGCGGGCCGGCGCCCGTTGCCCCGGCTCCAGCGTGAAATGCGTGCCCGAAGAGGGATTCGAAGAAGTCGCTGAAATGATGGTTCGCCGCGGGGTCGCCAGCGCCCTGGTGGAACTCGAACCCGCCCCCCTGCCAGTTCGGTGGCGGGGTGAAATCCTGTCCCGGCTGCCAGGAAGCGCCAAGGTGATCGTAGGCAGCACGCTTCTCTGTGTCGCGCAGCACCTCGTAGGCCTCGCCAAGCTCCTTAAAGCGTTCCTCGGCCTGAGGTTCCTTGCTCACATCGGGGTGATACTTGCGTGCGAGTTTGCGATAGGCTCGCTTGATCTCGTCGGCGCTGGCGTCACGCGAGAGCCCCATGATCTTGTAGTAGTCCTTGAATTTCATCGATCGACCGGGTCCCGACGCGCTTTCGATGGCGCTGATTGCCAGAACTATGAGGGTTGCGGAGCAATGCTTCAAGATGCAGGCCGCACAGAGCTTCGCGGTGCGCTGGCGCGCCACACGGCGATCCCGCCCGGCAGGAACGACCGGCGGCGGGACCCTGAGGACCCCGGGAACCGCCACGGGCCGGGTGTCGGCGGACTCCGGCCGGGTTCCGATCGAGGGAAGCCTGGGTACCGGACAGGACATCCCTGTCCGGAGCCCGGGGAGAAGGCGGCGTGGCTTACTTGGGCATAGTGTAACGCAATACCTTCAGCCCCTTCTGGCTGGAGAAGTAGGCAGCAATGTCCTCCATGTCCTGGGTCGACAGATGCGCGGCAAATGCATTCATGATGGCATTCTTGCGCGCTCCGGATTTGTATTGCTTCAATGCGTGGATGAGATAGTCCGGGAACTGGCCGGCGAGTCGGGGAAACTCGGGATTGGTGCTGTTGCCGTCGACGCCATGACAGCTCTGGCACACCGCCGATTTCACCTTTCCGGCCGCGGCATTGCCTTCGGCAAGCACGTTTGCTGAAGCGAGGGCGAGTGCGCCCGCTACCGTCATTATAATTGCTGTTCTGATCACGATCATGTTCCTCGGGCTGTTACTTGCCGGATTGGCCTTTCTGGCTGGCGAAGAATGCGGCGATGTCCTGCATGTCCTGGGTGCTGAGGGTTGAAGCGTTGGCATGCATCGTAGGATTGGGACGCGCTCCCGACTTGTATTCCTTGAGCGCGTTCACGATGTAGGCCGCGTGCTGGCCGCCGAGTTTCGGCACCCTGTTGGAGGGATACAGGTACCGGTATCCGGCCACGGCGTGGCACCCGGAACAGTCAAAGGCTTTGGCCTTGCCGGCAATCGGATTGCCGGCGGCGAACGCCGCCCCCGAGACGGCGACCAGGATACCGCATGTTATTAAACCGCACAGGCTGTGTTTGAACATTCTTCTTCGCTCCTGACTGAAAGTGCTGTTGCTTATCGTCGTCAATATCTATAATTTCCGGGTGTGTAACGGTTCATTCCGGCACGTGTTCCACGCGCTCGTTTCACAGGCCGTGCGGGCGGGCGCCGGCCATTCCCTTCTTCCAACCTGGCAAGAATCGGTGCGGAACCACGTACGACTTCCAACCGGCTCCGCGGGGCGCCTCGCCGCAGGCCGTGCGGCCACCCGACTTCCGCTCCCCCGGGAAAATGCCTCCCTGGCCCCTCCTCGTTTGTTCGGTGGTCCATGCATCCCTGCCGAGGAGCCTGACAAAAATGAATGCCGTCTAAAATTATATTCAGTCTAAATGTCCGAAGCTATCCTTATCGTCCCGGCCGGTCGCAAAATACCTGATCCAGGGTGTATTCCCCTCGCGGATCCCGAGCTGCGGGCCGGTGCCCGGGTGGCCGGGTTGGCCGGCCAGTCGCAAGCCGTCAGGACCTGGACCGGCGGCCATCGGTTCCCGGCGGTGCCGGCAGACCCGGGCGTTGAT
>JAJYEK010000231.1 GCA_021785795.1 Pseudomonadota bacterium | reverse complement strand
CACGCAAGCCTCCGGGGTACCCCGAATAGGCATACGGGAATCCCTACGGGGATTCGCCTTACTTGCCCGTGGTGACCAACTTTGCCTTGCAGCAAGGCGTGTTGCCATCCACCCAGAATTAACCCACGTGCATTGATTTCCCTGTCCGGTTTCCCGGGCAGGAGACCCAGAGGAGTGATCGCCGGGGCACGCTGGCAAAGGCAAGACGGATGCATTTCCGCGTCCGGATGTCGATCCGCGAAGTCGCGCGCCGCACTGGGTTGTCCCGCAACAGCGTCCGGACGGGCTGCGTCAGGGCGACGTCTCGAACCCCAATTTCACATAAAGGAGCGGTAACGAGCGTCGTCGATCCCCAGGCTGAACCCCTTGCGGATCTCACTCACCGCCGACGACCACTGTCCGAGGCGCGACCGGCGCACAGCCCGGATACTGAACGAACTGATCAAGGCGCAGGGTTATTCCGGCGGTGATGGACGCGGGTGCGGAGCGGAGACGGACGTCATCTAAATCAACACCTGCGTCGCTGCGCTCCGTGTCATGTGGCAGGGATTGCCGGAATACCAGGTCGGCGTCCACGGAAACGGGGGAAGCCCAGGACATCCAAACGCGAGGCAAGCCCGCACGCTTCCTCGCCACCCTCGAACTCGTCAACGCCCTGGAGCAGGAGAAGGTCCCCGGCAAACCCGGACAGCGCACCTACCACCTTATGTACGCCGATCTTGTGATTCCGGATGGGCTCGGCTACCCGCCATTCAATCAGGCTGGCGGGCGCGACTGTTCCACCTGCTCTCCAAGCTCTACGAACGCAACAATGTGGTCATCGGCACAAACTGAAGCTTTACCGAGCGGCCGAGGATATTCGGCGACGCCAAGATGACCACGGCACTGCTGGATCGCCTGACTCACCACGGCCACATCGTCGATGCCGGCAGCGAGTCCTGGCAGCTCCGGAATCGTGAGGGTACAGTGAGAAATACACGAGCCCCGCCCGTCCATGAAGAAGGCACCAACGACCGGAATTTCGGCCCCACTGCCCCGGCGTGTGGTTATTACGCTACCTCAAGCGTGGGAGTGATTTTAGATGGATGGCAACACAAACGTCCCCTGGAGCGCTCCATGAGACAGATATTCATCGCGACTCTGATACCGCTGTTGCTTGGCGGATGCGCTAGCCCGGGTGATGCTTCGCCCCCTGGGACGCCACGGGCCAGCACGGCAACGCCCTCATCATCCGTTGCCAGGGTCGATGTCCGGGTTGCGAAGAAGATTGATTTAGCGCCCTACAGGGCACTTGCCGTGGTCATGCCGGAATACCTGGAGAGCCGACCAGATGCGTTGGCAAGGGTTAGGAAGCTCGGAGTGTTTGATCAAGTGGTCAGGAGTGAGGATCTTCCCAGTTTCGTCATGAAACACGGCCTGCAGGGGCAGGTCACTGACTTGGGGAAATGGTCGGGCTATCAGGCGCTATTTCATGCGTATAAGCCTTTCCTCGTCGTTCGATTCGACTGTGCGGCCAAAAGCGACGGGGTTCACTACAGCCTGATCGTGACAAGGCCAGATACCCTCGAAAACATCTTTGTGGGAGACGTGGAAGTGATGTCGAGAAGCAGCCTAGAGTTGCGCGGCTTGCTCACTCTTGGGGCCGGACTGCGTGAAAGTAACTGCTATGGTGCCGTCGATCATGGTGCGGTTAACGCTCTTTTCGCGTCATTGACCCGATGGCTGGATGAAAACATCCGCTCGTAACTACTGTTCTGCCTTTGGCCGCCTGCGGAGTCGGACATTGGACGTCCTTTCTCGCGAATTGCATATAGCCGGTCCCGGCTGCTAGCGGGAGCATAGGCCAACCTGATGGAACTTCTGCCTCAGGTTCCGCGCATGTCATGTTTCATGTGTTCCATCGGCGGGTCATTTTCATGCCACCTCAAGGGATCCGAACACCTCGCCGAGGTCATTACCGGGGCCGCGTTCAAGGACGGAGTAGCCGTACCGAAGAGAAGCTCTCAGGAGATCGCCGCCTGAATATGGCAGCGTACACAACATTTGTCCCATTGCTCGATGTCGGTAACCTTTGGTTGACACCATCGCCAGCAGAAACCGATTTCAAAGGCCAGAACTGCTGGCCGGAGGCCATCACGCGTCCGCGTGCAGCTATCTCGAAATAGGCCTCCGGTCCGCCTGGATGATGCTGCGGGACCGGATACGAGCGGACGATCAGGCACATATTCGAGCTTTGCAACAACCGCAATGCCTGGCGACACCGTCATTGCAGGCTGCCGACTGTACTCTTATTCCAGATCGATAACGTGCCCCGCCTTTGTGGTCGAGGCAGCCGCATGAATACCAGCATGCTCGGCAATCCGCAATATCATGTTCTCTCGGCAGCACCAATCGAGTACATTAATCACTATGGTGTTACCGGAACTCATTGCCCATCGCGGCTACGCTCTGCACTATCCGGAGAATACTCTTGTTGCTATCGAATCCGCGATCCGTGCAGGGGCGCGATTCGTTGAAGTTGACATTCAGCTCACTTCAGACAAGGAGCCTGTGCTGGTCCACGACCGCGATCTCGAACGTCTCTGCGGCATTACCGGGAAGGTCCATGAGTTCTCGCTGGCCCGACTGCGGAACCTCCGCGCCTCGGAGTTCGGACGCTTCGGTTACCGCTATGTGCACGTCCCAATTCCGACGCTCGCGGAACTAGTGGCCCTGCTGCAGGACCAGCCTCAAGTCGGAGTATTCGTCGAGATAAAGCGCATTGCCATTGAGCGCTTCGGCATTGAACCGGTACTGGCCTGCGTGCTGCCGGTGATTCAGGAAGTCAGAAGCCGTTGCGTGCTGATTTCCTTTTCACTTGAGTTTCTCTTGGCTGCTCGACGTGCCGGCTGGCATTCAGTCGGCGCCATACTGGAGGGGTGGGGCGACCGCAGAAGCGAATTGGTTCGGAAAATCCGGCCGGACTATCTGTTTTGCGATGCCGCCAGCCTTCCCCGTCGGAGGAAACTCCGCGCCTCGCCTGCAAAACTGGCGGTCTACGAGATCGAAGATCCGGACCAGGCCTTGGCTTTGGCAAAGCGTGGCGTAGATATGATTGAAACGTTCGCAATTGGTGAGATGCGATCCGCTTTCGATCTGTTGCGTGAGGCGCCTGCATGACCGCGGACACCTACGATATCGTAGTTGTCGGAGGAGGCATTCACGGGGTCGGTGTCGCACAGGCCGCGTCAGCCGCCGGCTATCGCACGCTCTTGCTCGAGCAAACCGCGCTAGCGAGCGGCACCTCGGGGCGATCCAGCAAACTCGTACACGGCGGTCTGCGCTACCTCGAGAACGCCCAGTTGCGTCTGGTATACGAATCACTGCATGAGCGATCCAGACTGCTCGCGCTCGCCCCGGACCTTGTGGGGCTGGCACCCTTCTATATTCCCATATTCCGCGGCACGGCACGTCGGCCATGGAAAGTGGGCATCGGGTTGTCACTGTATGCTCTGCTGGGCGGCCTGGCACCCGGAACGCGGTTCGCAATGGTACCGAGGCGCGATTGGGCGGAGCTCGATGGGCTGCGTACAGATGGGCTGCAGGCAGTATGGCGTTACCACGATGCCCAGACTGATGACGCCGCTTTGACGCGCGCCGTAATGCGATCTGCCATTGATCTGGGCGCCGAGATAGCGTGTCCGGCTGAATTTATGTCTGCTGTCCGCCTGGACGAGGGCTATCGCATCGTCGTTCGGGAGGGAGGCGCCGACAAGGAACGGTTCTCCCGGGCACTGGTGAACGCCGCAGGCCCGTGGATTGATCTGGTGGCACAGCGGGTGACGCCGGCCCCTCCACGCCTGGCAATCGAGCTGGTACAGGGCACACACATGATCCTTCCGGATCGCCTTGCCCGGGGCGTGTACTATGTGGAGGCGCCAAGGGACCGGCGCGCAATCTTCGTCATGCCCTGGCATGGCCAAACACTGGTCGGGACCACGGAATCACCTTATTTCGGCGACCCGGCACTAGTACGGCCGCTGCCTGAAGAGCTCACTTACCTGCAGGAAACAGTGCATCATTACTTTCCGGAACGCAGCCTCCACTTCAGCGACAGCTTTTCCGGACTGCGCGTGCTTCCCCGCGGCGATACCCGCCCTTTTCACAGACCGCGCGGGACACTCTTCGTGCGAGATCTGTCTCGTCCGGCCCATTATGTGGCAATTTACGGCGGCAAGCTCACGGGCTACCGCGCGGCCGGTGCCCATGTCGTACAGCTTTTGCGGGGCGCGCTCCCAAAAGCTGCCCAGGTGGCCGATACAGCGCGCATCCTGCTCCGACCTGACTGAGAACGGAACGGCGGGTAATTTCGGCTCCGGGCGCGCCGTTCGCTCCCTGCGACGTGCCACCCCTTCTTTCGGCTTGACCGGATTTCTACGGCCAGGACGTTTCTCTATCGCCGCCACTCGGACGAAGTCGCGCCCGATCCATGGCCGCGGGTCGGTCAGCATGCAGACGGGGACACGGTTTTGGACCTCCGAACCGCCTCTTCTGAATGTTGGCATACTCGGTCTCACTTTCGGCAACAAGACTTCGATCGCCAAAATCCTGGGTACAGCCGGGTATCCTGGGTGGTCTGTCAGCAAGCGTTCACTATCGCACTGGCAGGAAGGCAAGGCCGGTCTCGCACAGCCTGGAGCACAACCCGCCGCGATTCCCAGACCCAGGGGAATTCAATTTTCGCCCAAGGCGGACCGAGCTGTCGTTCTGCCGACTGCGGCATAGGCCGGCCGCTGGGCGGGCCCTATGAGTAGGCTGCCGGACCAGTCCGGAACCGCCGGGGCGCCGGCACCCAGCATCGTTCGGCTACCCTGACACTGTGGTGGCTCGTCCGCGCCCTTTTCCCGAACAGCGTTCGTCCATGGCGCTCAAGTCAAGCGAGCACGGCGGCGCCCGGGAGGTTAAGGGTCTATATTTTAGATATGGTCCCAGGCCTGTCCCAACGTTGCCCGGCGCGAAACGTGTAAGTTCATGAAGGATATGCACAAAGGTGGATTAATCGAGTGTTAACGATTTCAACGCCAGAAAGTGTCAATGTGGCCCCGGAGACAGGTTC
>JAJYEK010000230.1 GCA_021785795.1 Pseudomonadota bacterium | reverse complement strand
TGGTGGAAACAGCCGGTAAGCGCACTGGTGTCGATGCCGCTGGTACTGCCTCCGACAGTGCTTGGCTTCTATCTGTTGCTGCTTCTGGGACCGCACGGCCCCGTCGGCCGATTCACTCAGACGCTCGGCCTCGGCGCCCTGCCGTTTACCTTCACCGGCCTGGTCGTAGCATCGGTCATCTACTCTCTGCCGTTCGTGGTGCAGCCGATCCAGAACGCATTCGAGACCGCTGGCCGGTGCCCGCTCGAAGTCGCAGCCAGCCTGCGCGCCTCGCCCTGGGATGCGTTTTTTACCATTGCCATCCCGCTGGCACGCCCTGGCCTTCTCACGGCCGCCGTCCTGGGCTTCGCACACACGGTCGGTGAATTCGGCGTGGTGCTCATGATCGGCGGCGACATTGCGGGCGAAACCAAGGTGGTGTCGGTGGCGATCTACGATCACGTGGAATCGCTGCACTACGCCAATGCGAACGCGCTCGCCGCCGGCATGGCGGCATTCGCCTTTCTGGTCGTACTGACGGTCAACCTGCTCAATCACCGCCTTGCTGAGCGTGGCCTGTGATCGGCGCCGACGCACGCTTTACCATGTCTCTCGGGGCATTCCGACTCGATGCTGCGTTCCATGCGCCGCCGCGCGGCGTCACCGTGCTGTTCGGGCCATCGGGTTGCGGCAAGACGAGCGTGCTGCGCTGTCTTGCCGGTCTGGAGCGTGCGCCCAAGGGATGGCTGCGGGTCAACGGCGCGTGGTGGCAGAACGAGGAGCGGGATCACTTTCTACCGACATACCGGAGACCGATCGGCTACATTTTCCAGGACCCGAGCCTTTTCCCCCACTTAAGCGTCCGTGCCAACCTGCAGTACGGCCAGCGCCGAGTTCCCGAAAGCCATCGTCGCGTCGCGTTCGATCAGGCGGTAACGCTGCTCGGTGTCGCGTCCCTGCTCGACCGCAGTCCGGCACGGCTTTCGGGCGGTGAGCGCCAGCGCGTGGCAATCGCGCGCGCACTGCTAACGAGCCCCAAGCTGCTGCTCATGGACGAACCGTTATCCGCGCTCGACACCCGCAGCAAGGACGATATCCTGCCGTACCTGGAGCACCTGCACACCGACCTGTCTATCCCGGTAATCTATGTGAGCCACGCGCTGGAAGAAGTCGCACGTCTCGCCGATCATCTGGTGTTGATCGAAGACGGACGGGTGCGCGCCCAGGGACTGCTGGCCGAACTCATGACGCGGCTCGACCTGCCCCTGGCGTACGGCGATGCCGCCGAGGCGCTGATTGAAGCGACTGTCGCCGCTCACGACGAGAAATTCCACCTCACTTATCTCGATTTTCCGGGCGGGCGCATCACGGTGCCCCGCGAGGACCTTTCCGTGAACACGAACGTGCGTCTGCGCGTCTATGCACGCGACGTGAGCCTCGTGCTCGCGCCGCAGGGTGGCAGCAGCATCCTCAATGTCTTCCCGGTGCACATCACCGGCTGCTCCGAAGAACGTCCGGGACAGACCATCGTACGGCTGGACGCCGGCGGCACACCGCTGCTCGCACGCGTGACCGCCAAGTCGATCGCGCAGCTCGGCCTTGCACCCGGCGCATCGGTCTTCGCCCAGGTCAAGGGCATGGCGTTGCTGAATTGACCCGACCCGCGCGGCACGACGACTCCCTACGGCCACGGCCGGCTGCTCTTACGGGACCCAAGCCGGTGGCGGGCGTGTATTGAGCGGCGGTTCGATCGGTGGTGTGTCCGGGCCCACCTCTACCTGTATTCGTCTTCGCGATTAGCGCACTGCCGAGCATCGGTGCCGAGACGTCGCAGTACGGCTCGAAGAGGCTTCCGGGGGCCTTCGGCATGCGAGATCGCGCGCCCGTGAGATGGGGGATCTGGTCCTGGCTCTTCGGGGCAGCTCTCGGCGGGGCGTGCCGCCGCGGGCGCTCGCAGGCTGCTTCCACGTTAACGTCTTGCGTCCGACCCGCTTGGCCGGGTAGTTGTCCCGTTCCGGACCCCTGCCGGACGTTGGCGCAGCGGCCTGCTATCACCGCCAGCGACAACCTGGCCACCGGGGTCACGCGCGCCGACCGCTACGAGGCCGTGGTCAACAAGAGTTACGGAACTCGCGCGCCACTTCGGTACCTGCATTATTCCAGCACGCGTCCGAAAACCGCGGGATAAAAATCTACTCGAATTACCCGTTACCATCAGGAGGAGAACCATGAAGGAATCAGTGCGCTCGCTGAGAACGTATTTTATTGTTATCGGTCTGCTTGGCTTGTTGCCCGTTTACGGGCTGATGGTGCTCGCGTCCAAAGCCGGCGGCAACATCGCGCTGTGGGTCGTAGCTGCCGTGAGCTTGGGGATTGCCGTACTGTATTTGTACATGGGTATCAGACTGAAAGCGCTTCTGACAGACAATCCGGGATTAATAAAGGGTGTGATTTTGGCGGGCGCGGTCATCGCAATCCTGAATTTCCTGGCCCATGTTGTCAATGTGGAACATGGTCCTTTGGGTGGGGTAGTGATATCAACAGGCGTCGCGTTGCTGGTAAGCTGGTATTTGTATGCGAACGTCTCGCGACTGGCCGCCGCGGACTGATTGCAAACGGAAAGTGGGCGTGGCGCCGTTGGGCATTCTTTCTGATGATTTTGCTCTGGAAAAAGTCGATGGGGCGTCGGGCGCGGCTCGGTTCCGGCGCAGTGTGCTGGGGACCCGCCGGGAAAACGCCCAGGACACCGCGTCGTCCGGAGTGGACTCCTTGGCGACGACCGAATAGCCAAAACCCCATTTCTGGTAAGCGGCGACCATAGGCAACACAATTAGCAGCGGCACCACGGCCAAAACCCAAGGCCCGGCGTGCCGTACTTTCGACGGATACGAGACGAGGAACAGAAAATAACTGTTGATTGCGACGGCCATGAGCACAAAAATGAAATGGCGCCGGGGTCGGGCCACCCAGCGCAGTTCGACACTGCAGTGTGGACAAAAGCGGCGCACGACGGAATAACGATACCACTTTGAGTCCGGTCGTCCTGAAAACCGTGCATGAATCCTGTTGCGAAACCAGCCGATTGAGGTATGGCACTGTGGGCAACGCCGGAACATATCGCAGACAGGAGTTGAATCTGGATACATCGTATCATGGGCGCCGCGAGCTAGCGAAGGCGCAAAGCGCCGAGGCGAGTAGTCCGGAAGGCGTAGGGTCCGGGCGGGTGGGCGCAAGGCCACCTTGGCCCTAAGGCACACAAGCCGCCGTCCAGCCATTGTTGGGCGAGCGTCTGGTGCGCACTCGGTAAGCGCGCACCGCTCTGGCATGGCTTCGATGGTGCAGCGCTCGCGCTTTCGCGTGAAAGTCGCTCCGCAGCTGCGAGCGACCTCCGGCGTAAGCAGGAGCGCTACGCGCACATCCTCGCCGACAAGCTGGATGCGATGGACGCTGCCGAGGAATAGCAAGCCGCCGAATCCTGACACGTCGCGGCTCATAGTCGTATCGCTTTCTATTATGGGGTCTTCTCCAACGGCAGACTGAACCAGAAGGTAGCACCCTGGCCAGAGTTATTGCGTGCCCCGATCTTTCCGCCATGGAGGTGGATCAGTTCGCGGCATATCGACAGACCCAGCCCGGTGCTCTTTTCATTGCCAGTGGGCCGATTGCTCAGGGAACTGAACTCTGCGAACAGTTTGTCCATGTCCTGTTGCGGGATTCCGGGTCCGGTGTCGGCAACCTCGCACAGCACCCAATCGGCATCGAGGCGCACCGCGATGTGCGTGTGGCTCCCCGGCGGGCCGAACTTGAGTGCATTGCCGATCAGGTTCTCCAGCACCTGCATAATCCGGAAATCGTCGGCCATGACGTGCGGAAGGTTCTTTTCGCAACGCATGTCCAGCGTGATGCCCTTTCGCTGTGCATAGACCGAGTTGCGGGCAATTGCCTGGCGCACGATGGCGCCGAGGTCCGTAGGCAGCGTGGCCAACCGCATCCGTCCCTGTTGCAGAGCGCTCAGGCCGAGCAGATCATCAACTATGCGCTGCATGTACTGTCCGGACTCAATCAGGTAATCCAGGGACGAGCAGGCCTCCGCCGAAAGCGGCGCGCCAGGCTTCTGGTCCTCCCTGAGCTGGCGCGCCACATCGAGCATCAGCAGCAACGGCTTTTTCAGGTCATGACTCGCGACGCGCAGAAAGCGATCGTTGGCCTGTTTGAGCTGCCGGGCAGAAAGCTGTGTCCGGATCCGCGCCAGTGCGACAGTCAGGTCGAACGGTTTGGTGACATAGTCGTTGGCGCCGCTTTGAAGGGCGGTCACCACGTCGTCGGGGCGATCGAGGCCGGAGATCACGATCACCGGCATGTCGAGCATGGAACGCGACCGGCGCAGTTGCCGCAGCACCTGCAGCCCGCCCATGTCGGGCAGCTGCATGTCCAACAGCACCAGATCGGTATTGCCTGACAGCGCTTGCTCCAGCGCGTTCCTGCCGTTGGCGGCCTCCGCGACGTCATACCCTTCGCGGCGCAGCTTGATCGCCAGAACCTCCCGGACAGCGTCCGAGTCCTCAACCACGAGCAATCGCTCTGGCTGAAACAGTTCGGAGATCGCTGCCTTATCCATGGAGTGGAGACCTCCTGCGGATTTGGTGACTTGTGACGCTGACGGCGTTTGCCTGATGTAGGCATGCAAAAGACAGGCCATGGCTTGTCGAGTTCCGGGTGCCCGATGCGCGGAAGCGCCGGCCAGCGGGTCGCACGGGCGGTTCCGGGTAGACGCGAAGCCCGTTTGTGGGACAGCCTCCGTCTTCCTGTGCCGCCGGTGTGCAGGGTTACGTGCCCCGCCGCTTCCGGAGGGAGCCGGCAAAGGGGTCTCGTTCGGGGGTGCCCGCCAAAAACTCCCTGATCTGCTCCAACGTACCCAGGGAATGGATATTCATGTCGATCATCATCTCCGTATGATCGACTCAAAACCCCGTTTCACCCTCCTGTCCCATTGCAAGAGGCTCATACTTGCATCCGGTGGTACTGTATGGTACCGTTCACCCATCAATGGTACGGATTGGTACCTGCACACATCGGCCGATCCGGCCGTGCACCTGGAGGCTGCGATGAACCTGCGCATCGTGTT
>JAJYEK010000229.1 GCA_021785795.1 Pseudomonadota bacterium | reverse complement strand
GGTGAGGGTGTAGTTGATGCTTACTACGGTTCCTTTTGCGATCTGCATTGCGGGATCTCGCTGTTGCGGCTCAGCCGCGGAAAATGGCTGCCCCCTGGGCAACGTCGGTCAAGGCAAACTGAAGCAGAGGAGCGCGCTCACGATGTTCCGACACGCCCGCCATTGTGCCATGTTGCCTTGCAAATGTCCCTCCCGGTGGCGTTGCGCAATGTCTGGTGTACGTGTCGGCAGCCGACAGTTTCCAGCCGCGGCTGCAAGAGCCCGCAGCTCCATGCAAGCTTCTGCCACGGGAGGATGGCGATTCGGACGTGCTCGTGGTAAAAACTGGACACTCCTGGCCGAATCGCCATCATGACTGACGTCGGAAATAATACGACAAGAGCGGGCTGCGGCGTGACACGTGCCGTAGTCATGTTATGCGCTGTGGCAGCACTGTCTGCGTGCACGTGGCTCGTTCCGCAACCGCCCGGAATTGGGCGCGAAGTGGCCTGGTCCAGGCTCCCCGGGTGGGCAAAGGGCGACCAAGCCCAGGCATGGCCCGCTTTGCTGCGGGATTGCAAAAGACTTTCCGGTCAGGATGCGGCCTGGGCGACAGTCTGTCACGCCGCGAGGTCCTTGCCGGCTTCACCGGATGACGTCCAGGCGCGCCGGTTCTTCGAGCAGTATTTCCGCGCGCATGAAACGATCGGATTCCGCGGCCACCACCGTGGACTGATTACCGGGTATTACGAGCCGATACTTGACGGCAGTCTCACCCGTACCGCCCGCTTCAGGTACCCGCTGTACCGTCGCCCCGACAATCTTGTCAGCGTCGACCTCGGAACGCTGTATCCGCAGCTTCAGGGCAAGTTGATACGCGGACGGCTCGATGGCGATCGCGTCGTTCCGTACTACAGTCGCGGTCAGATTACCGATTCCGCAGATCCGCTCAGAGGGCAGGAATTGCTGTGGGTGGACGATGCGGTGGCGCTGTTCACCCTGCAGGTCCAGGGTTCTGGTCTGGTGCGCCTACCGGACGGCAGCCTGATTGCGGTGAGCTACGCGGACCAGAACGGCTATCCGTATGTAGCCATCGGTCAGCGACTGGTGCAGATGGGGGCCCTCAAGCCCGCAGAGGTCACGCTCCAGACGATAAGCCAATGGCTGCACGATCACCCGGATCAGGCGGAATCGGTGTTGAACAGCAACCCGAGCTACGTGTTCTTCCGGTTACGCGATGCGTCGACTCCCGGTCCGGTCGGTGCCTTGCAGGTCGCGCTCACGCCACAAAGCAGCATAGCGGTCGACCCGGCCTATATTCCTCTGGGTGTTCCGGTGTGGATCGATACCACCCTGCCAACCGGCGACAAACCCTACCGGCGTCTGATGCTGGCGCAGGACACCGGCGGTGCCATCAAGGGCCCGGTCAGGGCCGATGTCTTCTTCGGACAGGGCCGGAGCGCGGAGCGGCTTGCCGGCCGCATGAAGCAGCCCGGGCGTCTGTATGTGTTGTTGCCAAATGGCTGATCCGGCGGCCACGTCAATCGCGATCAGTCAGCGTACAAAAGTGTCTGGACACTCCGCAACCCGGCGTATCGGATAAATGCGCAATCGGCCGCGTGCGACCGTCGAGCGCCCCACCAGCTGTCCCACCGCAGACACCGTATCCGTAGTTGGAGGCGAATCGGTGTTGACTGGTCGTGCACGCAGCCGCAGTACATCCGCCAAGCCATCGGTTCCGCGCATCTGGGCTTGTGGGACGAGTCGTCTGAGCATGCGCGTATTGACCCACCAGCCCCCGGGAGACAGGCGGGCTGCGATTCCAATCAGGTAAACCCAGGCGCCGGAGGCCGACTCCATAGGCTGGGTGTAGTAGAAGGCCGTATGCGCTGCGACCGGCAGACCGCTGAAGGGTGGCCGTGCAATGGCGATGGTGTAAAGCGTCCTCATTTTTACATAGCCCTCAACCATGACCCCTTGCGGGTACCTGTGGGCCAGACGCTGCCATAGCCGGTCAACGTCTTCGCCGGGCGGTGTGATTAGGGTCCCGCTCGGACGTGTTCCCGCGGGAACGTACGCGAGAAAACTGGTCTGAAAATATCTACCGTTGACCAGCCCATAATAACTGTTCGACGCGACGTTGGTTGTCTGAAGCCAGACCCTGCCATCCGCCACCACCGCATCTCCGAGGCCCGACCAGCCGCCGACTGCCCCGTCCCCAAGGCCGAACAGGATGTGCCGGGCGTCGAGGTGGCGATTGGCAAGCGCGACCGGTACGACCGCTTCGGCGCGGGCCTGAACGCTGCCCGCCACGCAGGTGAGCTGTTCGTGTCCACGCACCCAGTGTACAGCAACAAACAACGCTAACCCGGCCGTTGTTCCGGTCAGGAGCACACGCCCCAAGTTCGTCAATATCGACCTGGTCATCATGTAACTATCGCATCAACCATCGCCCAGCCTCTGATCGAACCCCATCCCGCGGGTGTGCCGCCATATTCAAGGCCTGACGACAGGTCCGGGATCCTCCGGAACCGCGTCGGTCGTGCAACTCGGCGACAGCATGGCCAGCAGGCTTTTTCCAACCATGTCATGGCGCCATCCGGCCAGAAGCGGTACGGTCCGCTCACCAAGAACGAGACGCTGTATGTCACGCCGAGTTCCGAGCAGCGTCGGACTGATTCCCAGTTCGTGGGCGACCCGGTCGATTTCCGCCGCCATGCGCCGACACATTTCGATCTGGGTGGTGTCCAGCACCTGTCGCGAGGGGTACGTATCCTGGGCGCCGGGGACATTGGCCGCGGCAATTGCCGCGACGATCTCGCTTCCCCACTTGTGCACGGCGCGCTGAGATATGCCGCTGGTCGCAGAAAGGTCCGCGGTATTGAGTGGTCGCCTGCGGACAAGATCAAGCAGCGTGGCGTCGCGCATGACCCAGCTGCGCGGCAAATCGCTTGACCGGGCGGCGCGTTCCCGCCAGGCGGCAAGCTCCCGCAGGATGCGGTGCGCATGCGGATCGAGTTGCTGTCCGTTCCGCACCCGTTGCCATGCGTTGTCGGGATCGCACTCGTACAGGCGTGGATCGCTCAATCGTCCGAAATCCTGCTGCGGCCAGTGGCTGCGGCCGATCGCAGCCAGCGCCTTTATAAGCTCGAGGTAAATGTCACAAAGGTAGCGCACGTCGTCTTCTGCATAG
Source organism: Pseudomonadota bacterium (assembly GCA_021785795.1). Next base: position 1,940 of record JAJYEK010000229.1, on the reverse strand, counting down.
CGCCGCTGCTCCGGACTTAGCGGACGCGCCGACCAGTCGGTGCGCGTGTGGGATTTGTCCAGGACCGTCCCGGTAATCGCCTTTACCAAGGCGGCATAGCCGACCTGCTCTTCGTACCCGAGGTAGGCTGCCGCAATCTGCGTATCGAATACCGGCCCGAAAACCGACGTCCTGGTGTCCGTTCCCTCGGGACCGCGGTTCATCCGCAGAAGGTCATTGAAGACTTCCATGTCTTGGCGCGCCGCGTGCATTACCTTGAGTACACCCTGATCACAGACCAAATCCAGCAGCGGCGTCAGGTCGTCGATGGTCAAGGGGTCGATGCAGGCGATTATTTGCGGAGTGCCGATCTGAATCAGGCACAGTTTCGCGTAGTATGTCCGCTCACGCATGAACTCGGTATCAAGCGCAATCCAGTCCTGCCGGCGAAGCTGTTCGCAGGTTTCTGCGAGATTCGCGTAGGAATCAATGAACGTGACTTTCATGCAACCAGTTTACCAGATTGGCGCTCCAGACCTTATCTGGATGCCTGGCTGCAGCCGGTTGCCCGGTTGCCGACTCGCGCGTGCTATCATTTGCGCTGACATGTGTGCTCGGGAGTCAAGGCTTGGTTAGGGCAACCACTTCCATGATCTGTCTGCTGCTGCTCAGCGGATGCGGCTTTTTCCGAAACGCTCCGGAAAGCCATGCGACCCAATTTATCAGAACCCTGGTTGTTGATCCGGGGAATGCCGCGCACCTGCGCAAATTTGCCGATGTGCCGGCCGGCCAGGAACCCGCGTCGGTCGTGCACGGGTTGTCGACCGAAGTTGCGCTCAATTACCTGCAGACGCGTGAGCGCCAGGGCGAGAAACAGGAATTTACCGTCGACTCGGTGCGTCTGAAGGGCTCATCAGACCGGATCATAACAGTGCGGGTCGCCCGCATTGGTGGTAAGGGCAGGGGCGCCGTGGAGTTCCGGGTCATGCTGAGAAATGTTCCCGAACGCGGCTGGCTGGTCACGGCTGTATCGGCGGAATAAACTGGCGCGGAACCCACGCCGTAGGCGCTATGTCGGCAATTCGAACCCTGATTGATATTTGCTTGCTGCGCGGTAAACCGCAGGACCTGCCGGCCGATCGGTCCCTGGTGTGGCAGACAGTGCTGCTGTCCATTGCAAGCAATTTTGCCATAGACAATCTGCATCCGAACGCGGGGATGCGGCTTCTGTTCGCAAGCACACAAGCCGCTTTGCTTGGCGCCGTCGTCTGGGGCGCGTTGCGGTTACGTGGCTTTCCTCAGCGATGGATGCAGACCATCGCCCCGCTGTATGCCTCGGGTGCGCTGATAAACCTTCTTGCCTGGCCGCTGTTCAGTCTCGTGATTGTTCCGAATGCACCCGCCAGCGGTAACTGGGCGCTGATGCTCGGGGTTGGTATGACGGTATGGTTCCTGGCCATCATGACCAACGTGATGCATCACGCGCTCGAACTGCCGGTGGGGCGTAGCGCGCTCGTCAGCATCGCTTGCCTGATGTTTTCAGGCCTTCTGCTGCTGCTGCTGTTTCCCATGGCAGGCATGCCCTGATGCGCATTCATATTCTCGGAGTCGGCGGCAGTTTCATGGGAGGGCTTGCGGTGTTGGCGCGGGATCTCGGGCACCACGTCACTGGCTCGGACGCCAAGGTATACCCGCCGATGAGCACACAGCTTGCCGAGCGGGGAATAGAGCTTTTCGATGGCTACGGGCCGGCAAACCTGAAAAGCAATCCTGACTTGGTGGTAATCGGTAACGCCCTGTCGCGCGGCAATCCGGAGGTCGAAGCGGTATTGAACCAGGGCCTGCCCTATACTTCCGGTGCCCAATGGCTGGCCGATCATGTGCTTGCGCGTCGCTGGGTTCTGGCAGTCGCCGGGACCCACGGCAAAACGACCACGACGAGCATGCTTGCGTGGATCCTG
>JAJYEK010000045.1 GCA_021785795.1 Pseudomonadota bacterium | reverse complement strand
GTGCGGCTTCGGACGGCGGCTCCAGCGCCGGGCGGCCGAAGTAATAGCCCTGGCCCCAATCAACGCCGAGATCGCGCAGCAGGGCGGCCGTGTCGCCATCCTCCACGCATTCGGCGATCGTGGTGATTCCCAAAGGCCGCGCCAGCGCCACGATACTTTCAACGATATGCAGCATTGCTGCATTGCGGCGTATGCCCCGCACCATACGTCCCTCGATTTTGATGAAATGCACCGGCAGCTCGGCGAGATACAAAAACGAAGAATAACCGCTGCCGAAGTCATCTAGCGCCACCCTGAAACCGAAATCCAGCAGCGGCTGCAATCGTCTGCGCAGGTCGTCGAAATCGACCAGGGCTTGACGCTCCGTGATTTCGAACACGATCGGCTTGTGCGCACCGAAATCCCCATTGCAGTCTGCGCAGAACATCCTCGCGTCGCGCAGCAGAGAATCCACCAGCTCCGGACGCGACAGAAAATTGGGGGAGAGATTGATGAAATGTGCGAACCCGGGCGATACCGCGGCGCTCCGCAGCATCTCGGAGCAGCGAAGCATAGCCTGCCGGGAGATCGAGTCGTCCACCAGATGAATCAAGTGGATGTCCTCGGCCGCCTCGATGAACTGCGCGGCGGGCAGAACCGTGCCATCGTCCATGCGGATTCGCGCCAGCGCCTCGTTCGCGACGACTTCATTCGTGGCCAGATCCACCATCACCTGATAAGCCGGTACGAGGCGGCCCTCATCCAGGGCCACCTGCAATTCTGCTGCCCTCTTCAGAACACATTGGTCTGCCGACTTGGGCGCAACAATGCGGTCACGCCCTTTTTTCTTGGCCTCGTATAGACGCTCATCGGCGTCCGACAGAACGCGCGCGATGCCTTCATCGCCGCTTTCCCATACACCGATTCCGAAGCTTGCCGTGATGGGTATGGTGGCCTGATCCGCTTTCAAAGGCTGTGACTTGATGGCATCCCGCACGCGCGTGGCGGCGATGAGGGCGCCCTCTCCGTCCGCCCGATCCAGAAAAAGGATGAACTCCTCACCGCCCCAGCGCGCGACCCAGTCCTCGGGGCGAACCGTACGCCGCAGAATATCCGCCACATGCTGCAATACCCGGTCGCCGATCGGGTGGCCGAAATAATCGTTGACCAGCTTGAAATTGTCGAGATCGCAGACGGCAACCGAAAAAACCCCATCGTTCCGTTTCGCGCGGGCAACTTCCTCAACGAACCTCATCTCCGCCGCGCGCCGGTTGAACAATCCGGTGAGACTGTCGGTCATGGCCATCGCTTCGAGCGTCGCATTGAGCTCCTCCAGCGCCTTGACTGCTTTCGTCCGCTCTTCCAAGGTTCGCTGCAAGCGGGTCGTCATGCGGTTGAAGGCCCCCTGCAACGCACCGATCTCATCGCGAGTCGTCACCGCGATGCGCCGGGATTGATCGGGCGAATCGCTGATATCGAGGGCGACGGAGGTCAATTCGCTGATCGGGCGAATCACCCGGCGTGACACCCACAGGAGCAGCAGGCTCATAGGCACGCCGAGCAGGAACACCCAGAGCACGAGCCGCCGCCAGACAACCTTAAGCGGCCCGAACACCTCGCCGGTCGGCTCTACGGCCGCGATGATCCATGTTGGACGCTCCGGAGTGGAATTGGCGCCGGCTGCGGCGGCGACGGGCCCCTTCGCATAGGCGGCCCAGTACGCGCCGTCCGGGGTATGGATCCTGGTCCTGCCGGCGCGCAGCTCATTCAGGATCGCAGCAGAAAGATGCCCGCCAATGCCGTTGTAAAGCAACTGGTCGCCGCGGTCCCGATCCAATACTACCAAACGCCCGCCGCCCCGAGAAAGCAATGAGGTCACCGTGCTCCACGGATAGGTGAGCACTAGGAAGCCGATGGCCTGCCGGGGCGCGAACGCCGCGTACACAGGGGCTGTGAACGCCAGAATACCGCCCCCACCGTAGGGGTTGCGCGTATCGACAAATCCGGTGCGCTTTCGGATCGCCGCCCGCCAGATCGGCGGCATGCGGCTGCCAAAAGTCCAGCGCGCAGCGCTCGAAGCCACGAGCTTGCCGGCGGCATTAAATGCATACACGTCTCCGGGCAACCGGTACTGGCCTTTCATCTGTATCAAAGCCTCCGTGATGCGCTTGTCTACATCGTCGGACACGAGATCGTTCATGACATCGAGCTTCGCCCAGGCACGGACATTGGTGGCCTGATAGGAAAACTCCCTCCTGATGACGTCAAACCGATCCGCCGCCAGCACCGAAAGCCCTTTTTCAACGGACGTCTGCCAATGCGCGCTGACGTTGTACAGCCTCACGGCGGACATGCTCGCGTAGGTGACGAGGAAAATGGCCGTGAGCAAAAGCCAGAGCTTGCGGGCGAGAGGGTGCGCCACGGCAAAGTCGCGGAAGGTCGATTTCATGGCAGCCGGCCCAGTATTTTAGCGCTTTCTATGGGGGTGCCCTTCCGTACATAGCCGATAGCCCCCGGCACTTTGTTGACGAAGATGACCACATCTCGGTCCGATCCCAGCACCAGTGGCGGGTTTTGCCCCTGGAAATGCATTCGATTCCAGTAATCATCCAGGGCGACGGGCGGTTCCTTGAAAAGGATCACCGAGAACCGCTTTCGTATCACGCTACCCGTCCCCTGGTTGACCGGGACAATGGGTTGCCCGTCGGACCAGACAGTGACGCGTCGCAGGTAGATGGCTGCCAGGTCCGGCACGCTGAGGGAGGTCGCCGGAACCCGTGGATTGGCGATGACGATGAGCCCGCAGTCGCCGAAACAGGCTGCGCGCGGAAAGAGCGCCAGGCATGCGAGCAGAATAAAAAATCCGCGCGCGCGTTTCATGTTCAGAACAGGACCGCCCACGCCGCGTACAGGCCAGTCATTGACCCGACCGGCGCTCCGGTTGCGTCCAGATAATCAAGCTTCCAAGAAATGGCGGGGTGCGGCCGATACACGACCCCCATCAACCTGCCGATCGTGGCCATTGGATAATCCCGGGTCTGGAACCGCTCGCCCTGGGTCACGATGAACCAGTGTCCGGATAGCGGATAGACTGCCTGCACATAGCCCCCCTGCTCATGCTCGTGGGTGACGAGCACCGCACCGCCCCGAACCTCCGTGGCGTCGACCTGGAAGCTCCACCGCACCGGGCCGGTCAGGAATCCACCGTAGATGCTGGCGAGAACCTGATCCCCTCCCCCCTGCGGAAGGTGCGCGGACTGCCAGGACAGGCCGAGCCGGTCGCGTGACAACACGTCCCATGAGTAGCGCACATTGACGCCGGCCACGCGCGAATAGGGCCGGGGATCGTATTCTGTCGCATTTCCAAAGGCATCCCTGGCCGGCTGGACGTACACTTGGGCATTCCATAACCCTCTGCAGGATTGCTGCCAATCAAGCGATGCGCCGGTAATGAATTCCGGAAATGAGTAATAGGTGGAAAGCGGCCGGGTCACGGTCCAGACCAGGGGCGGCGCATGGATCAGGTTCCATTCGCCGACCGGCGTGAGCATTTTCCCAAGCCGCAGAGTGACTGCGGGGGTGATATCAAGATCGTCATACAGACGTTCGATCACCCCGGTACCGGAACTCGCCCCTCCCGACTCCTGGGCGAGCGTCCAGTCGTCGGCTTCGGCTTCGAGGAACGGGTTGAGGTAGCGGTTGACGTGTGCGGATAACAGCAGGCTGAGATCCAGCGTCGCTTTGTAAGAGTCCCTGCGAGGCATGTCGGCTTCTAGATTCGAATACCCGGCGATATTGAGGGGGCCGACGTTTTTACCCGCCCCCAATTGGTAGCCTTCCGCCGCCCAGACTGATCCGAAAGCCGATGCCAGCAGGAGCACCACCCCTGCGCACACGACATGACCCCATTTGAAAATCCCCGCGCGCCATCCCGGCAGCAATAATGCCCGCGACCCCTTAGAATCACCCCGTTCGGATGACCTGCAACGCCAGTACATGAACAGAACATTCCTACGTGGCTGTATGTCTGCCGCGGACGGGGCGAACTCTATGCAATGAGACTATCAATCGCCGCGCATAATCCTCCCGGTGGCGGGATAATGCAGGGCTATCCGGTCGACTCGATCTAGATCTAGATGACTTCCCCGAACCCGCCAGGGCCGGCCGCGATAACACCACCATGTCTCCGGCCCTAAAGTCGGCGGTAGGCGTGGCAGCGGCACTCATCCGGCACTCGACGCCCCCCATTGCGTCAGGCTCGCCATCTTGTCGATATATCTGGATTGGCATTTCGTAGCTATCCCCTTAGTCATTCGCTTTGGCAGGCGCCTGGATCTCCGTCCCGGCAGTTCCCCCCAACGAACACCCCGCGCACCGTGTCTTTTGTGACGGAAACACGCGAAGACAAATGTATCCGCCAGCCGACGTTTGAGTTTGCACGTTAACATCGACCGATCATGCCAATTCTGCAGACTCGGTCGAAGTCGCTTTGGTCCGGAATTTTCCGGGTTCAAAACGCTCTCGCTCCCTTGCACCAATCTGCGAAAAGCCATAAATAATATTTGAGAAAATTTTTCGTTACCGTACAGAACAGCCGTCATGCATGTCTGTGACAAACATCACGCAGGCCGCCTATACCTTCATTCAGCGAGCGCTTCTGGGGACAGGATCTCAGTCTGGCGGTTACATGGCCGTGGAGTCGGCACAAGATCATTCTTCGGCGCCACCGAAAATGCGGTCAAACAAACAGTTGAATCGCGGTGTCGCATTATGTACTCGCCGCCATCGTCAAAAAAACGGCTCCACCGTCCGGCGCGCCTGTAGGCGATGCTACAGATCCTGAGCCTGATCCTGTTCGATAGAATCCCATTGGATCGGCTTCTCAACGACATCATCACGGACGACATCTAGACGCTCTCGACTAATCAGCCGAGCTTGTTAAACCAACGTCCGGACACTAGTGCCAGCAATTATTATGTGGATCGTTCCGGTAAATAATTTCTGGATAACTAGCGGAGAAATATTTTTCTTAACACTTCTTGATGTAAGTCAATAACGACGGTTTGCACCACGCGAATCAACAGGCTATTAGTTCTGAATATGTGCTCATTACTATAAATTTTTCGCCGATTCGTGGGGGGCAGTCCGTCACCGACACCGCCAGATACTCGGTCTGACGAACAAGTGCATGGCCTACATCATTGATGTGCCAGCCGGCTTTTGAAGCACCAGGCCGCCGACGTCGTGTGGGCCATCGCCCACGGCGGTGATGCCTTAGTGACGGATCCAATTTACAGGGAAGACCCGATGGGCAGTACCGGTCTGCTGCCGGTGATTCTCGCCTGCCAAACTGAGTCGGCTCAATGTCGTTCCTGACATATGAGATATCCCAGGATGTCGACAAACCGTAAACGACTGCCAGCGCAGCGCGCCGGAAGGCCGCATCGCTACGGCACCGGCAGCCTGGAAACGTCATGCGGCCCGGCCTGTAGTTCCGAGAGCCGCCCAACGGCAAATGGAGTTCCCTGATGTACCGAAAAACCGCCCTGGTCCTAATCGCCGCCCTGTCATCGCTGCTGGTTTTGTTACCGCGCCGCGCAAACGCCTCCCCAGGACCTGATTCTAAGTTCCCGCTCCGGTGGGAGTATCCGGAGGAGCACTTTCTCTCCACGCAGCAGTTCTACAAGATGTATCCCGACGCCATCGTAATTGACGCCCGCACGAAACTTGAGTGGGAGGCATTGCGGGTCAAGGGGGCGCTCCTCGATTCCGTCGATCACGTGAACTCCCACATGCAGTTCACCTTCGACCAAGATCTGCAAAAGATCCTGCGGACAAACCGGCAACACAAGCCCGTTGTGTTTTACTGCAACGGGATTCTGTGTCCCAAGTCCTACCAGGCGACCCTAAAGGCGATAAAGATGGGCGTCAAGAACGTCTACGAGTACGATTCCGGCATTCTGGTCTGGGCCCGAGCACATCCGGCGCTCACCACCCTGTTCGGACACTCGCCCATGCCGCGGAAGGGTCTCATTCCGCGGAAGGAATTTTTGGCCCACACTCTGGCGCCAAAATCGTTCGACATGCTGCTCAAAGCAAAGCCCTGTCACTGTTTCATCCTGGACATCCGTGACTTCGTGACGCGGGACGTGAGCCTCTTCCCCGGACGAGAACATTACGTGAGCCTCGACGATCAGAAGCGATTCGATTATTTCCTAGATCGCGCCAAGCGTGAGCACCGGACTCTGTTCATATACGACAAGGTTGGCAAAGAGACACCTTTCGTTCAGTACTACCTCAAGCAGCACAATATCCATGATTACTGGTTCTTGCGCGGCGGGGAAGCCGCTTGGATAAACCAGGGCGGCTGATCTCGCTATCTCGGCTGATCGCGGCCGCAAGGCGCGTTGCAGCCACGAGGCCACGTCTGTCTAGCTAGGCATTGCGAACACGCTCTGGTTATTGGACAGCAGGTCTGCGCGCAACAGGGGTCTCGCGGAGAAAACCCGGGAGGCTGCCGGAGCCGGGGTGCGTCGAATCGCACCCGGATCGTTGCCAGGCAAATGCTCTGTTCCAAGGCAGTCACTCCCTGAATTCAAGTCCGGAACCGCAGCGGGGGCAGGAGCGGCGCCTTTCTGCCGGCACCCATTGGCTTCGGCCCCTTCGGTTGGCTTCGGTACTGGTTCGACGCATCACGGCAGGCGCCACCAAAGGACCGGCAGACACGGGCCAGCGGGGGGCCGGACGTCACGGCGACACTGAATTCGGCTGTGGCAAAGACGCATAATCCCGACATCCAGGCCCCTGGGATGGGCCCCGCCCACCTCTGGAGGGCCGGGTCGAGATCAGACAAGTGCTGGCATGGGGGGCACGGGGGAAAGTTGCGCCAGCCGCGCCAACAGTGCAGACTGACACGCAAACTGGAGCAATCGATCATGAGCAATCCTACCCCTTTTTCGTCCCTGGCACCGGCCACATCGAGCACCGAAGTCGTGCGCCGGGCCTACAGCCTGCTTGCCGCGACCCTGATTGTAAGCGCCATCGCCGCCTGGGCCGGCATGGGAATGGCGTTCCCCTACCAGCACCCCATCATCCTGATGCTGCTTGCCTTTGCGGCCCTGTTCGCCGTGCTCATTACCGGCAGCAAACGCAGTCCTGCGGCGATGCCGCTGGTCTTCCTCTTCACCGGCCTGATGGGTCTGTCGCTCGGTCCCCTGATCGCAATCACCCTGCGGCTGGTCAACGGACCGCAGATCGTAGCCGAGTCCATCCTCGGTACCGCTGCGATCTTCGGCGCCCTGTCCCTGTATGCCTGGCGCAGCCGGCGTGATTTCAGTTTCCTCGGCGGGTTTCTCATGGTGGGACTGGTCGTGGTGATCCTCGCCGGGATCGCCAATTTCTTCCTGCACATGCCGGCGTTGCAGCTCAGCATCGCTGCCGCGGCACTGCTCGTCTTCTCCGGATACATCCTGGTGGATACCAGCCGGATGATACGCGGCGGGGAAACCAATCCGATCCTGATTACGGTGAGCCTGTACCTTGATATCCTCAATGTCTTTGTCGCCCTGCTGCAGCTGCTGTCGGCCTTGCAGGGAGACCGCAACTGATCCGGTCGTAATCCACACCCGCACGCTACACCCGGCCGGGCAGCAATGCCTGCCCCGTCGGGTGTAGGACACGCGCCCTGCGCGCGAATCCGCAGCCGTTGCCGTGTCAGACAAAAGGGCGGCCGCACCCTGCAATGCGACGGCCCCGCCCCAGCGGGCCGCCGCCAATCCGCTCAGCCCACCTTCACCGTATGGCGCTTGGCAATTTCTACCTTCGGTATGGTGATCTCCAGAATTCCATCCTTGAAGGCGGCCTTGGCCCGGGCACCGTCCACGTGCGCCGGCAGAACCACCGTGCGGCTGAATGCACCGCCCGAAATTTCGTGACGGAAGAAATCGCCCTTCTCCTCCTTTTCCTCGTGGGTCGTTGATCCCTTGATCATGACCGTGTTCTCACCCACGCTGATATCGAGGTCTTTTTTCTCTACCCCCGGCACCTCCGCCTTCACCAGCACCTCGCTCTCGCGGTCGATGACATCCACTTTCGGAAAGTCCATTTCCAGCGGCGCAAGCTCCGGAAGCGACGGCCATGCCATTCTCCACGGACGCATCCATCCCCGGCCAAAAAACTGATCGAACATCCGGTTCATTTCCTCAACCGGGCTGAGCGCGCGCATCGGTTCGCCCTTTTGGACCTGCGGGGTTTTGGTTTCCTGTCTGATTTCGTTAGCCATTGTCCTGTCTCCTTAACTCGCTGAATCAAGTTCCTTATCGGGACGATCTCCGCGCCCCTCATCCGTCAATATAGGATTCCGGCCGGCAGCCGCCTTGATCACCGTCAAAGTTTTCGGCCACGGCACGGCACAAATCTCCCGACTTCACGGTCGGGTCTGGCGGCCGGGGCCGCCGACCGGCTGGGGCGCCGGCCAGAGCCCGCGCGAATCACCTGCCCGTACGCGCTGCGCGGCTCTGTGTCTCGAGTTGTCGGCGCACTGCCCATGCCTGGAGCCGAAGTGCCGCCTCTCCGACTCCATACAGGACTGGCAGCAGCAGCGCATTGACGTTGATCGCGATTAGCAGATAGAGGGCCCACCGGCGCAGCGCATCCGTGCGGTCAAACCAGACCAAAAGGCGGACACGGGCGTCCCCAGGCAGCCAGTCCAGCAAGAGATGGACCACGCACCAGTTCCGCACGGCCGCACCGCCGATTTCGTGGACCCCCAGAAGCAGGGACGGCACGGCGCCGATCGCGATCATCAGCACGCAGGGTACGGCCAGCAATGGCCAAAGTGCGATCCAGGTGGTCATGCACCCCACTCCGGATCAAGTCCCGGGTTCGCATCCCTGTCCCCGAACGCCTCGCAGCGCGCGTCGCGGCAGCGGATTGCCGCTTCCGCATCGAGCTGCGCATGCTCGCGCGCGACGCTGCGATGGAATTCGGCCAGGGCTCGTGGATTCATGTAGCGGCTCCAGAAGTCCAGGCCAACTGCTGCGCCCGCCGGCCGCGCCGCAGGCAGCGCAATGCTCTTCCACGGTCCGAATTCCGGCAACGCCAGGCGCAGACGCCACAACGGATTGCGTATGCCTTCCGGGCCACGCTCGAGCGTCGAAACGTAGGCTTCTCCCGGCTGCATCTCGCGCAGCATGCGCTCGTTCACCCGGTAGCGGCGCGTGAACTGCAGGCTCACCCCCGCACCTCCGGTCCACCTGCGGGTTCCCAGATCAAGCGCGTCGTGCTGGCCCAGCAAATGGGCAGCATAGCGTGCTGTCCCCTCTCCCTGTACCCGCAGGATCATCTTGGTGGCAACCGTATCGTCGAGCTCATCGGCGTAGCCGGCGCCGATGGCGCGCAGCTGGGCATGCGACTGGAAACCGAATGCCAGCGGCATCCGCGCAGAACGGCAACGCGCACTGAACGGACCGAAGCCTTCATGGAAAAACGCGCCCCAGTCGTCGAACAACAGCGCGTAACTGTCCGGCATCCCCATTCGCTCGATCTGCCGTCGCCGCGCTTCCACGCCGAACATCTCGACCAGGGCGATTGCCACATCGCGCGCGAAAGCCGTCAGCGGCAGATGGACGAACAGCGATTCGCCACCTCCGACGAGTGCGCTGATGCGTATGTCCGGCGCGTACGCATTCAGACGGTCGGCGCACGGGCCTGCGACAAATATGAACAGGCGGTTGAGCAGCCCTGAGATATTCCGGGTACGGGTGGCGAACGGCTGATCGAGCCATTGCCGCGCCAGGGTAATTTCCGCGGGATCGGCACCGGCGCTTCGGGCACGGCGCAACAGCTCGTTTCCCGCATCTTTCATGCTCAGAGCCACATACAGATCGCGCAGGCTGGTTGCCACGGGGAGTCTGCGCAGCAGCGGCACCATGCGGGCGAGCACGGCGCGCTGCTCGTCCATGTAGAACGAAGTGCTTTCGGTAGTGCCGATGAGCACTTTCGACAGCCGGTCGATCACGTCGTGGGGCGCCCCTTCGAGCAGGTTGACCGATTCCGATCCCGGCAACTCGCTCGAAAAGAAGTGGTCCGGAGCCCGGCCCATCCCGACGCATTTGCGATAGGTGTCGACGTCACCCTTGCCGTCGAAGAACGCCCAGCCGCCGTGCGGCCGCCGCCTGCGTAGAGCATCGATGTGGCCCAGCATGACCGAATCAGTCTTGCCGGAGCCGGGCGCACCGATCGCGATCAGCCCAAGATCGAGCATATCCCAGGAGAGAACCGCCTGAGCGACACGGCGGGGACGGTCCGGATTGCTCAGTTCGGTCGCCGTACCCAGCTTCCAGCCCGCTCGATCTGCCAAGGTCTGCGCGATACAGCCGCGGCTTGCAAGCACCACCGCCGGAATTGCGGTCGCAAACCACAGCGCGGCCGGCTGCCACGCATGAAAAATGACCGCCGCGACCGCGGCGTCGGCCCCCAGCACAAACAACATGATGCCGCCGATCGTCTTCATGCCGTCCACAGCGCCGGAATGTCGATCACGGTCACCGGCACATCGTGTGCGGCGATCCAGATGCGATGCCGCTGTGCCTGGTCCGGATCGGTGCAGGCGACGACATAACGCTGCATCACCTCTCCCCAGCAGCGCCCGGCCGGGTCCGGCCAGTGCCGCGAACTCGGCGTATGCCGCCGATACCAGGTCCGTCCGATCCGGGCGCTCGCCATCTGGATATCGTCGAGCAACACCAGCCATGAGCGCCCGCTCCCATCGATCCCGGCATGCTCACCATGCGTCGGATTGAAACCCTGCCTGAGCAGCACCGTCCGCGGCAGGAATCGGAAACCACCGAGCCTCCGGTCGAGCAGGATCTCCAGGGCATTCCGGTGGCACACGTGGGCCATCAGTCGCCATGACACCGATGCAACGCGGGCATGGGCGCCACACGCGCCCGCGCACCAGATCGCCGGCCGCGGCACGGCGCAGACACCGACCCGGCCGCACCCGGACAGCAGCCTCGCCGCGCGCGTTACGGACTGCGGCGGTACGCGGCACCAGTACGCCAGTTGCGCCCCGGTTGCAAAACCGAGGCGCCCAAGCATCGACAGGATCTCGCGCTGCAGGGGCGTCAACTGAACCGGATCGCCCTTCGCTGCGGACCGCACCCCGATCCGGCTCAGCGACCCGACCGGATCGCTCCTCATAGTCTGAGTACCCGGATGCCGGGCCCTTCCGGCACCCGCGCCGCGGCTGCATGCAACGGTTGCACCCAGACCTGCCATAGAAAACCGACGGCGCACCAATACGCCATCTTTTCCCGGACCTGGCGCGCGGTGTATCGGCCACTGTCGGCTTCGACCAGGATGAGCCGGCTGCCGTCCGCATACGTGGCGTCCGGACAGTGCGACTCGAATAGGGCCCGCTGCGCCGTCCCTATATGAACGGCGACGCGAAAACCAAGGGGACGCTTCAGATCGAAATAGGCACGCGCCGTCAGGACCTCATGCGCCATCCTGCTGGGCGTCCACGCCGGAGGTACCGGGTCACCCCAGCGGGCTGCACCCGCACGCCCGGCAAACCGGTAGATACGCACCGGCCTGGTTCCGGCCACAAAGAGCTGCCGGCTCCGCAGGATTCCAGCATCCTCGAGACACGCGAGACGGCGGGCGGCAACACGAGGCCGTGCATAGTAAAAGCGCTCGATGAGATCTCTCGGAATGAACCGCACGACAGCGAGGTCACGCAGCAACGCACGGTCGTCGGTCGTTAACGCCGCAATCGTGTCGTCTGTTGCAATCCGGACGATCGATCGGTCTTTGGGTACATCGGCGGAATGGATAATGGCCGTCGCTCCCTGACAGTCATAACCAAACCATATAATACCCTTCAGGCGGCGGGAATCCACCTTGCCGCCATCGCACATGGGCGGGACCCACCCTCTTCAGAAGACCGCAATATGATACTATGTTTTACTTATAAAACAGCACTATATAATGCATTTTTCAAGAATCACTGGACTGCTTGTTGCTCCCCCTTTCCGCCTGCCCGCGCACCCTTACCCCACCCCCTTAGGTCATTAGGTGCGGAGCGCGGGATTCATACCGACCCAATGCCGGCCAGGTCCCATCCCGAGGACAAGTCAAGGCGTTCACCGCCATCCCACGAGAAAAAACAGACTGGCTGTAAATGCCGGTCAGGGCACGGAACGGCACCGGTCAGCGCACATCTTTGTAGCTTCGCGTGACCGGGCGTTTGAGTACGACCTCAGAAAGGAAATTGGCGACGTACCGCAAAGCGGTGGTCCATAGCCCCTCGGCATGCAGGCGGCGCGAGGAGGTTGGCATGGACAGGCGCAGAACGAACTTGACCTTGCCTGCGACGTGCAGGCGGCGGGCAATGTTGGTGTCCTCTCCATAGAAGGCGATATCGGTGTCGAAGCCGCCGATGGCAATCAGCGCATCCTTGCGAGCAGCGAAGTTGCCGCCCACAACCATGTAGCGGATGATCCAGTATGCGGGCACGGCCAGCACCGTCCAGTACAGCCACGAAAGCACGCGTTCCACCAGTGAGGCGTCGTAGTAGATGTAGGGACCGCTAACGCAGACCACGTCACGGCTGGAGTCGAAGGTGCGCAGCACATGGGTGATCCACCCCGAGGGCATGCGGGTATCGGCGTCGACATAGGCGAGGATGTCGCCGCGCGCCTCGGACAGGCCCTTTTGGCGCGCCCGAGTCAGACCTTTTTGCGGTTCGCGCACGACCCGCACGCCACGGAACGCACCGGCCACCTCGGCGGTGCGGTCGGTGCTGGCATTGTCGACCACGATCACTTCGACGCTTGCGGGATCCGGACAGCCGGCAATCTCGTCCAGCACGCCCTGCAGGCAGCCGGGCAAATACCTTTCCTCGTTGTAAGCGGGGATGATGATACTTATGCGCATGTGGGTTTTCCTTCAGACTTTTTGGACCGCGCAACACCTGCCCGCCGGTCCGGTCCGGCATCGCGCGCGGCTTGACGATAGAGATTTTCCCAGGCGTCAGCGATCGAATCGACCGAAAAGGATTCGGCAAAGTGCCGGGCGGCGGCACCCATGCGCATCCGGGCAGACGGGTCGCCGAGCAGCGTGAGCAGCTTGTCACGGAAGTCGTCCGGTCGATCGGGATCGGCCAGCAGGCCTGCCTCCGGCGGTATGTGCTCAATGAGTCCGCCGAATCGGGCGCCCACCGCCGGCAGGCTGCAGGCCATCGCCTGCAGCACAACCATGCTCTGGGTTTCCGACTTACTGGCGATCGCGAACACCTCGGACGCCGCGAACAGCTCGCCCAATGCGGCGTGCGGCAAGGTGCCGACGAAGCGCACGGCGTCGCCAACCCCGCAGTCGCGGGCCAGCGCGGCGAGCGAATCGCGGGCGCTGCCATGCCCGGCCAGCACGAGCATGGCCTGCGGGCGCTGCGCCCGCACTCCGGCAAGGGCACGAATGAGCACGTCGACGCTCTTTTCGCGAGCCATGCGACCCGCGTAGACAATGGTCGCGGCAGTGAGTCCCCAGCGCTGCTTGATGGCGCGCCTGGCGTCATCATCCAGCGGGTGGAAGCTGCGAGTATCGATGGGATTGGAGATCACGCTACAGGGCCGGCACAGGCCGTTGTGCAGCATGTCGTCAACAGTGAAGCGTGATGGACCAGTGACCCGGTCACAGCGCTGGTAGTAGCGTGTCACGGTGCTGACCGCCAGGCGCCGGAATGCGGCACGCGCCACCGGAGCGTACAGATCAAATGCTCCGACCGCCCAATGATTGGTTCCCACCAGTGGCACGCCCGCTCCCCGCGCTGCCCACAACGCCTCCAGCCCGACGCCCAGAAAGGTGTGACTGTGGATGACGTCGGGCCGCAGCAGGGCAATCTCGCGCCGGCAGCGGCCGATGGGCACTGCCAGACGGGACTGCTGGCTGGAGCTAGGCACGGGAAGCGAGAAGAGCCGGCGGACGCTGACGTTGGGGCCCATGTCCGGCTCGGCGACGGGCAATCCGGCACGCGCGTAGTCGCGATCCGCCGCCGCCGGCGCAAATATCGCAATGCGATGCCCGCGCGCCCCGAGTTCGCGTGCGCTCGCGAGAATGGAGTCCTGGATGCCGCCGAGCTCCGGATGGAAGTTGTCGGTGAACACGGCCACGCGCAGCGGGTACGACACTCCGGACGACGGCAGCGTCATTCGATGTCCTTCAGGTCGCGCGCAGCCCAAAGGTGGCGTGCCACGACCGCCGTGGCCAGAACAGCGAGCAACAAACCGATCACCCAGGCCAGGCGCAGATCGCCGCGCAACGCCGCGTAGAAGCGTCCAAGAAAATAACCAACGAGCACCAGGGCGGCCGATTTGATCAGCGTACCCAGAAGGTTATAGAGCATGTAAACCACCGGACGCACCCGGGCGGCACCCGCAGCCAGCAGCACAGCAAATCCTGCCGAATGGGTCAGCTTGCCGAACAGCAGAACACGGCCGGGACGGGCGCGGATGTACTCACGCAATGCGTCGATGCGCCGGCGCAGGCGGCCGCCGTGGCGGCCGGTCCAGGGCAGCCGACCGATGCCCCAGCGTCCGACAGCATAGTACAGCGCGTCGCCAGCCAGGTCACCCAGGACCACCGTAACGTACACGGCCGCCACACTCAACACGCCCTGTGACGCCAGAAAACCCGCCACCACCGTGACGATCGGACCTTCGACCAGCGAAGCGAGAAATACGATCGCATAGCCGTACTGCCCGAGATAATTCGGCCAGGTGCCAAGTGTGATCATGCTCGCTGGAATCATGGGTCTTGTGCCTTGTCCGCCGCACGGGCCGCCTATGTGGTCTTTACCGCTACGGCATGCGGTGGCGGCCGGGCCGGCGTGCCGGACCGGCGGCAACGCTATCGTCTAGTCGCCGGCGAAAGGCGATACGGGCCCTGCGAACCGCGCCCAAGTTCACCACCTCGGCATCGCTCCGTCCGCGTATCTCGGGCCATCGTACGATCTCGAAGTGTCCGTCGAAATGTTCAACCACGGCGGTACATGATTCTACCCAGTCTCCGGTATTAATGTAGAGCACACCCTGATTGTCATGCATGGCCGCATGATGAATATGCCCGCAGATCACGCCACGCACGCCCTGGCGGCGCGCCTCGGCGGCGATGCGGGTCTCGTAATCGCTGATGAAGTTCACCGCTTCCTTGACTTTCAGCTTGGTCCAGGCCGAAAGGGACCAGAACGGCAGTCCCCGCCGGCGCCGGGCCCGGTTAAGCGGAATATTGGCTGCCAGCAGGGCCCGGTAGGCGATATCGCCCATCCGGGCTAGCCAGGGGGTATACGTGGCTACCAAGTCAAACCGATCACCATGCAGTACCAGGTAGCGCCGGCCATTAGCCGTTTCATGAATCGCTTCTTTCAAAATCTCAACGCCACCAAACCACGTATCCGCCGAATCCCGGAGGAATGCATCATGGTTGCCCGGGATGTAGCGCACCTGCACACCCTCGCGCGCCTTGGCCAGCACGTAGGCGACTACGGCGTCGTGCGAGCGAGGCCAGTACCAGTGCGATTTTAGCCGCCAGCCATCGACAATGTCGCCGACGAGATAGATCTGTTCGCACTCGCAGTGCCTTAGAAAGTCCAGCAACAGCTCAGCCTGGCACCCTCGAGTTCCAAGATGCACGTCGGACAGAAGCAAGGTGCGGACCTTCATCCGGTGCGTCGGCGGCATACCGTCATCGGCGACGGCCGCGGCTTGCGCCGGTGAACGAAACATGACGACGGCCCCACGCTTTCGACGTCCGGTACCGTGCTGGAGAGCTTTAGACTTTACCCAATCGAGAGGGGACATCACGAGGCTCCGGACAGTGTTGCAAATACCAGGACCGCGATCGCGGAACCACCGGCCCGGCCGGCTGGACCCCGGATCCGCGGCATGGGAACGGGCCGGCGACCACCTTCAGCAATGCGGTGCGGCATGACAGACGGTCCGGAAGAGTCCGGCAATGCGAAAGTCCGGGAGCGGGTGCCGGCTGAAATCACCTCTCTTCCAGGCACCTCGCGTCGTCCGTCTCTCATGCAAATCCGTGAAATATTACTGTCATGTCGACCGGTTGGGCCTGCCCAGCATAAAACGGCTTGTTTACCAAAATCCGACAGGAAGATGACAATACGGTCATCTCCCATTCCATGTACGCGACCTCTGATCGCCAGCGGATCAGGGAAATTCCGGCAATGCACACGTTGGCCCATGGGCCCGCGCGCGGAAACCCTCGAATCCGGAGGGCAGCAGATACGCAGAGAAGCCTCCCTGCGTGACGCTGGCACCGCGCATCGCTCCCCCTATTTCCCTGACGATACCCACCTGTAGGACCATGGACCATAAGCCACGTTCCTTGAAGACGGGGTAAATTTCATAAAAGACGGTTAACATGCGGATGTCTTGGAGACGTCTTCATGATGCAACATCGTGTACCCCATGAGAAAACCGGCCGCTGCGCTGGCTTCGGGGGGCGGTCCCGGGTGCATTTCACCCGGAAGCGGTCTGGGCACCCCGTCAATTCGCCCTCGCCCTTCTCCAGGTCATAGGAGTCCGGACAGCAGTCCATTGGCCGCCTCGGGTTCACGGCCCGGATACCATGGCAGAATGGATGCCATGCACTGCGCGACCCCCGCACAATCATGGGGCGAGGAACTTTGAATGGCATGTTCCCCTTTCCAGTCCTGCTCGCACGGACCGTTGGATGGCCGTCGCCGGCGATAGGCTGACCGCCGCCATCGTGGTGCCCGCAACGGTGGGCAGGACATCCTGCGACTTCGGTTTCAATGGCCCAGGAGCGCTACTGCGCCCGCTCGAGCGACCTCGGTCATTGCTGCGTCCCGCGCCGCGGGGAACCCTGGATTCCTGGGCTGGACTACCTTATCGTTCTTGGGTGGTGTATTCACTGGCTGACGTAAAAATCTTAAGGAACCCGGGTGGCTGAGCGTGATCGTTTCCCGGCCTTTTCGGCGGACAGTCAAACGGCGATGGGTGAAATGGGCATCCGGCATTTCGAGATCCGCGAATGAACGCTAACGTGCTTGTCGTCGGTGGCGCCGGCTATATTGGCTCTCACATGGTCAAGGAACTGCTGACGAGCGGCTACCGTGTCATTGTCCTGGACAATCTCACACGAGGTCATCGTGAATTGCTTCCTGGCGGCCAGTTCATTGAAGGAGATCTGGGCGATCGGAGAGTGCTAGATGCGATTTTTTCGCAATATCGGATCGATGCGGTGATGCACTTCGCAGCATTTTCCCTGGTAGGAGAATCCGTGGAACAGCCCTTGCTTTATTATCGAAACAATCTGGCACGCACCATAGAACTGCTGGATTCCATGATCTGCCATGGCGTCAGGTGTTTTATCTTCTCATCATCGGCTGCCGTATATGGCGAACCTGACAAAATGCCGATTAGCGAAGATCACCGGTGTCTCCCTACCAACCCTTACGGCGCCACGAAGCTCGCGGTCGAACACATGCTTGATGATTGCGCCAGAGCCCATGGACTGCGCTACGTTTCACTGCGCTATTTCAACGCCGCCGGTGCCGATGCGTCTTCGGCGATTGGCGAGCGTCACCGGCCGGAAACCCATCTCATACCGCTGGTGCTCCAAGTAGCGACCGGTGAGCGCGCGAGCGTCACGATCTTCGGCACTGACTATCCTACCGCCGATGGCACCTGCGTGCGGGACTTCGTGCATGTGAGCGACCTTGCACAGGCGCATCTGCTTGCATTGCAATCTCTCATGGCCGGCGCAGACAGCGCGGTATACAACCTCGGTAACAGCACGGGATATTCCGTACGCGAGGTGATCGAAATTGCGCGGCGCGTAACGGGACGCCGCATTCCGGCGGCTGCCGCGGCACGCCGTGCCGGTGACCCACCCGTCTTGATCGCAGATTCAACCCGCGCGCGCCGGGACCTTGATTGGCAGCCGCGCTACGAAAGTCTCGACGCCATTATTGAAACCGCCTGGGCCTGGCACAAACGGGAAGCCACGCATTAGGCCGTCGGCGGTCATGACAAGCATTGTCGAAGCCTGCAACCCGCACGCACCGTCCTTGGAGGGCCACGGACGGGTAAGCGTCCGTGGCTATCCAACACAAACGCAGGCATGTCCGACACCATGATCGTGTGTCCGAGTACACGACGCAGCCGATACCGGAGGAAGCTTTGGATTTCCTCTTGGGTGCCATTCGTCGTATGCGTAGCGCCTACCGCAGAACCCCGTCAATCCATCAAACGCCTTCCAGCGCTTGGCACAATCCGCCCAACACGTGATCCCCTATACGTACCGGTGCTTGAGATTCATAATGTCCCGATAGGGGATCACACCCAGGATGTTGTCGGTTTCGTCGGCCACCGGAAGCGCCCGAAAACCATAGCGCGCGAACGTTTCAGACGCCTCCAGCACGGTGCTGCCGGGATCCAGATGGATGACGTTGGTGACCATGATGGCTCCCAGTGAGTCCTGGGCGCTGGCCAGCAGCAGCCGCGCCAGGTCGACAACCCCGAGCAGCTTGTCGTGCTCGTCCACCACGTACAGGTAGATGATGACGTCTTTCTCCCGTGACACCTCGGCGTAGTGATCCAAGACCTCGCCGACGCGGGTGTCGGGGCCGTACTTGATGAAGCGCGATGTCACGAAATGCAGGATGTTTTCGTCGTGCTTTGCCATGAGAAACTGCACCTTGGAGACAGTCTCCTGATCAACAAGCTTCAGGATGTCGTCGGCGTCGGCCGCCGGCAGGATTGCCAGGATGTCGGCCGCCTGTGCCGGCGTCATGCTGTTGATCAGCTCCGCGGCGCGCTCCTTGTGAACCGAGGAAATCAGGTCACGCTGCACCCGAGGTTCCACCTCTTCCAGGGTGGAAGCGGCGCGGCCGGTTTCCAGCTGGCTGAATACGGCGAGCCGTTGTGCCGGATCGAGTTCCTCCAGGATGTCGGCCAGATCCACCGGGTGTATCTCCGAGAGCTTTTCCTTGAGCACTTTGAGCTTCACATCCCCGGAGAACGGACCGATGTGCTCCGGCAACGGCTGGACATAGGCCCAGGACAACGTTTCCGCTTTGCCGTTTCCGGAAAACAGGCGCGCCAGCCGGCTCAATCCCATCCTGCCCAGCAGCCGGGAGCGGCTGAAGTCGACGTCAGTGACGTAGATCTTTCCGTTGCGGGCGACCAGCTTCACGTCGTAGACGATATCGACCTCATTGTCGTCGAGATCGAGCACCTTCTTGTCCAGAATATAGTCCTTCAGCAAGACACTGGACCGGGCGGGATCCTTTTCATACTGCTCTATCCCCTCCAGGCGGACGACAACTTCCGTTTCGGTGATGACCTCCACCTGTTCCCACGGTATGAGCAGGGCGTGGTGCCCGAACGGACGGGCAACCACGAAATGGGTGACCGCCGGAAGCTTTCCGGTTTCGGCGATGACCAGGTCGTGGAGCTTCCCGAGCTTGCGTGCCCCGAGGAATACTTTCCTGCCGATTATCTCGCTGAGATAAAAGGCGGTCGTCATGATGGTTGCCATTGGTGCCGTCCTGTGTCCGGAGCCTGAATCGGAATCAATGCAGCAGAGTAATGAACCGGAATATCATCAGACCCACCAGAAAGAGCAGATAACCGCGCAACAGCAGCAGGGACAGCCGCACGGGCATAGACATTTCAATCCGGGGCTTGGAATATCTCCTGTTGATCTCCCCGATCTTGGTGAACTGCCGTTTCACGATCTTCCACATGGCGATCTCGCTTAATGGAACACATTCGGGAACAGCACGCTGACCCCGTACAGGGACGACAGTACGACAATCGTCACTACAATCGCGCCGTTGAGAATGTTCTGGGTCAGGGTATTCCTGTATTCTCCCATGGTTTTCTCGTCATTCAGCAGCAGGATCAGAAATACCAGAGCAGCCGGCAGGAGCGTGACGGCCACCACCTGCACAAACAGCGTGATCAGCACAAGCGGCGCCCCGGGAATAAGGACCACCGCCCCGGCAGTGATGAGGGTAATGAAATAATTGGCATAAAACCAGGGCGCCTCCTTGATCTTGTTGTTGAGCGAGTGCGCCCATCCGAAGATCTCTCCGAAAGCCCAGGAACTCGCCAGCGAGATACAGATCGCGCCGAGCAGTCCGGCATCGAACAGGCCGATCGCCATGAAAGTCCCGAGGTAATGGTTGACGCCCATCAGTATCCGCGACGCCTGACCCGCGCTCTCGATGTCCATGCCCTTCAGCACCGTGCCGGCCACGATGAAAATGAACACCCCCACGACACCCGTGAAAATCGATCCCAGCACAGTATCGAACTTCCCCCACGGGATGTCCTTTTCGGTCATGCCCTTGTCGACCACGGCACTCTGTTGGAAAAACAGCATCCACGGCGCAATCGTGGTGCCGATATTCGCCATCAGATAAAAGAACATCTCGCCGTTGAACCCCCCGGGGAAATTCGGGACGAGTCCGTTGCGCAGCAGCATCGATACCGACGGGTGCACAAGGAAAGCGCCCGGAATGTAGATCAGATTGAACGCGCAGAACACCAGGGCGATTTTCTCCCAGGTCCAGTAACGCCCGTTCAGCACAATGATGCCCAGAAGCAGGCACACGCCGCCGACGGTCAGATACGACGGGATTCCGAAGATCCGCAGCGCCGCCGTCATGCCGATGAATTCCGTGACCAAGGTCAGCCAGTCGACCAGCATGAGGTCGATCAATGAAAACCAGCCCCAGAACGCCCCAAAGCCGTCGAAAATGGCCTCGGCGTGGCCGCGCTTGGTGACCGCCCCAAGGCGCACGGTCATCTCCTGCACGTAATAGGCGACCGGCACCAGCAGAACGAGGAACCAGATGAGATGGTAGCCGTACTTGGCGCCGGTAGCGGCGTAGGTCGTGATCCCGCCGGCGTCATTGTCGGCAATCATCACTACGAGGCCCGGACCGGCAATCAGGAAATAGAGCTTGATGATCTTCCACGTCTTGCTGTACCGGTAATATACCTGCGAGAACCATTTCATTGCGGCGACGCTCTCCGAATTTTGTCGACCACACCGCTGCCCAGAGTACCGGAGGACCGGTGACGGCTCCGGCCCGGCAATAATGCCCGCCTGGACATCCGGGGCGGGGTTTGCTCCGGCGGCCGGCTGCAACACTGGCGTCTGTCCGCATCGTAATCGGCCGCGTAGCGGCAGGCTCGGCTGGCCCGCAAGCCGTTGGGAAGTGCCCGGGATTGGGGGTTTTTGTAGGGAAACGTGCTGCAGGCCTGCCAATCTGACCTGCGCGCACGGCAATGACGCCACCACCTGGCCCCAGGCATCGTGCGGGCCGGATGAATGATGGGTCCGGATTCAGCCGGATGGACGCGGCAGGGACGGGTATGCGGCACGGCACCGCGCCGCGCACAGCAACGGGTGACGCCAGGAACTGCACGCCCCAGCAGCCACCGGATCGACCGGCCAGGAATCAAATTTAAAACTAACACAGGGCGCGCCGCCTCGTTTCAACAGCAAGGCGGCGGCAGGGAGCTAAAGCGAAATCCTGCGGACCGACCTCACCGCGTTTCTGTTCTGCTACTAGGGCTGCAATCCATGGATTTCTCTGTCAACCGCGACGGCGGCGAATGTAATTAGGCCTTCGGGTATTGTCAAGCACAACGCGCCAGGTTCGGTCGGCGCATACTCGCATGTCACTGGTATGATGGCGGCTCAATGCCAGAACCATTCGGCGGCAAGCACCACTACGGCCACCAGCAAGCAATAGTAACCGAACCAGTGCCAGCGGTTGTGCTCCAGCCAGCGCGACAGCAGGCGCAGCGCGGCCAGGCCGGCAATGAAGCTGGCAAGCATTCCGAAAAAGCTCGGCCACAGCAACGAAAAGTAATGGCTGGCATCGCCGGCTGCCGCGGCCGACTTGTACAGCCGGTAGCCTTCCTTGGCGATGACCGGCGGGGTGAGCGCGACAGCCAGCGCAAAGCTGAACTCTTCCACCCGCTCCTTGTTGAGATTGCGGAACAGGCCGGTCGAAATGGTCGCGCCGGAACGCGAAAATCCCCGGAACGGAAGGCAGAACCCCTGGACGATGCCGATCCATATCGAGTCACGCAGCCCCGGCGCTTCCTGGGAATCGCTCCTGGATCCGCGTTTCGCGGACAGTATGATCATGATGCCAACCACAGCCAGGCCGGCCGCGATGATATAGGAATTTCCGAACAGCATCTCAATTTGCGGGTGCGCGATGCCCCGCATGAAAAGCCGCTCGATGATCACCAGCAATATCAGTCCGACAGTACCCGTCAGGCCGGTCGCCACGACCACACGCCAGAAGAATGGCCAGAACGCGGCCGCGGACGAAAAATAGCGTTCCCGCCACGTTTTCCAGAAATACGCCAAGACTGCGAACATCGTGCCCGTATGAAGCATGACCAGAAGAAAGGTCATCTCCGGTGCCGTCGGGTTAATCCCCATCAGTTTCTCCGCCAGGATCACGTGGGCGGAACTCGAAACCGGGAGCAGCTCGCAGGCTCCTTGAATGAGCGCGAGAATCAGGACTTTGAATAATGTCATGGAGTGAAGTCTGAAGTGTCAGGTGGCTGAAAGCCGTTATTGTGATTCTGAATGCTCGTTGGAACGGACGGAGTCTAGCGCCCAGGCCGCACGGCGTCCACCGTCACTCCGTCCGCAGTCTGTCGCCGGACGGCGGGCGGCTGACTGACCTCGACTGCGGGAAAACACCCACGCCACCCTGGCCCGGAGCAAACGGTCCCTGGCCGGCGTTACCGCCCGGTTCCCGCCCAAATTGGTACGGCCACGGCACGTGCACCCAGGCGGTGGCGCCAGGAAGCGCGGTATCCAATCCCGGCCTGCGCAGTCCGCCGTCTACTTCACCACGGCATCCGCATGGGACCGCAACAGTTGCGCATACACGGGCGCGATATCCTGCTTCGGGAAAAACGCTTTCCAGACCGAAACGGGAAGCAGCTGGTCGGGAGGCGGCGCGAACACAAAATCCTGCTTCCTCACCATCGTGTGACAGGCGATGCAGGCGGGAACTTTGCCGTATGCTACGACCTTGCCTGCCGGACTGTAGGCCGCCATGACCCAGTTGCGGTCCGCCGGGTCATAGCCGTCCAGCTTGAGCATGGCCGTGACGCCGGTCAGTTTCCGCTGTTCGTTGAAATTTTCTTTGACCACCAGCGCGCCATTGGGGTAGCGCCGTACTTTCTCGATACTGCCCGCTTTGCGGACTGCATCATTCTCCGCCTGATTGGCCAGATCGATGGTGTAGGCGTCCACCGTGCGCGAGCCAGGCTGATAGGCCTTGCTGCCGAGCATCAGGGCGTGGCTCTTCTGCAGTGCCTGCACTTTCTGCCAGAGCGCCGCCGGACTGGGAGCCTGGGTGGCGGCCTGAGACAGAATCGGGGCAGCAGCCAGGACACTGCTGATGCCAAACAAAAAGAGTTTTCTCATGGTCGTTATCCTTATCAGAAATATAGGGTCATGAAGCTCGGTTTATTCTCCAGCGTCGACCGAGAACGTCCGGTCTGGTATCCGGGAGCACGCCCGGGCGGCCAGACGCCATAGCGTCCCTCGTAGACCCACATAATTAGACCGGCTTTGTTAGAATAAATCCAATCTTCTTACAGTTGGGACAAACAATTCACGGCCGTTCCACTACGCAGCTTACCGTCAGGCCACCTCTCGCTGCCCTCGGAGCGTCCATTCCAACCCTATACCGCTGGGTTGCAGCCTCGGCACACGCTTAGCGTACGATCCTTTCCGTTTTCTGGGACGACCCCTGTTTGAAATGGATGGACAGGATGTTTGGAGGCAATACTAACGAGACCATTGCAGAGACTTGAATCGGACGACCGAGGCAGATCGCCGGTTAGCTCGAATCCGCCGCTTGGGCGCGCCGAAGGGCGACCCGCCATGCGCAGCGAGCATAGTTAAGTCTCTGTCCCTACCGGCCTATACCTTGATCCGCAGCCAGATCCGCCCGGGCACGCGCTCGACGACCAGCCGGTCAGATGTCGGAATGAACCGGTAGCTCAGATAACATCGGTCCCGCACGTCCGAAAGCGCCTGCGGGCGAAAGACGTCAACGTTCGTGCCGTCGCAACGGGCGGACTGCACCAGGACGCCATTTTGTCCCTGATCATGAAGGTAACGGCCGACCTCGTTCGCGAAAGCGTAGTCGCTTCGATGGAGCAGATCCGGATAGCGCTTCTCCTTGCCGCGCAGATCGACGAGCAGTGCACGTACCCGCGCCGTGAACACCCGCCGGTCCGATCGCAGTTCAGTATTTAGGCCGCCGTAGGAGGCGCGCACGAACCGGGCCCAGTGGTAGCCGGTCTCGTGCACCGTGGTCTCGATTTCGCGCGAACCATACCACACGCCGTAGCGCGAGCCGTCGGAAAACCTAGTACGGTGCAACGATTCCGGAAGGAACGGATAAACGATGTCGACCCCATAGTCGAGGGGGCGCGTGAGCAACGGCGCCTCAGAGGGGGGCTTACCCAGGGCCGCGGCCGCCAGCGCGATTGCCTGGTCTTCGGCCGATGCGGCGATATCCTCGTGCAGCGC
>JAJYEK010000228.1 GCA_021785795.1 Pseudomonadota bacterium | reverse complement strand
GAGGCTACAGCGTCGATCCGGAGTCCGTCGGACGCCGCAGTCTTAAGAATCTGTGCCTTTCGTACCTGATGGAGCTCGATGATCCGCAAGTGCGGGAGGTGTGTGTCGCGCAGTTTCGCCGCGCCGACAACATGACCGACGTGATGGCTGCATTGCGGGCACTCGCCGGCACCGACTGCCGCGAGCGCCGTGATGCGCTTGCCGAGTTTCATGATAAATGGCGGGATGAGCCGCTGGTTCTGGACAAGTGGTTCGCGCTCCAGGCCACGTCGCGGT
Organism: Pseudomonadota bacterium; assembly: GCA_021785795.1. Next base: position 4,872 of record JAJYEK010000228.1, on the reverse strand, counting down.
TGCCCGGGACACTCGCCGAGGTGAAGGCGCTCACGCGCCATCCGGCGTTCACCTTGAAGAATCCCAACCGGGTGCGTGCACTCATAGGTTCGTTCTGCGCCGGCAATCCCGCTCGGTTCCACGACCGCAGCGGCGCCGGCTACGCGTTTCTGGCCGACCAGGTTCTGAAAATCGACCGGCTGAACCCGCAGCTCGCGGCCCGGCTCGCCGGGGCGCTCAGCCTGTGGCACAAGTATGAAGCGCGGCGCCAGGTGCTCATGAAGAAGCAGCTCGAACGCATTCTGCGCGAGCCGGCGCTTTCCCGGGACGTGCAGGAAATTGCGTCGAAGAGTCTCGGATCAGCGGGTGTGGAAGGGAAGACCCGGGGCGGTGCGCGTCGCCGGAGCGGGCGGCGCTGATCAGGCGTTCAGGTCCGGAATCATGCGGCTTTCGAGACGCGCGATGAAGTCCTTCAACTGCAGTTTTCGTTTCTTCAGGCGCCGCAGCTGCAGCTGGTCGGCGAACAGATCCGCCGACAGCTGGGAAATGACCTGATCGAGACCCCGGTGCTCCAGGCGCAACTGCAGCAGCAGCTGCCGCAGAGATTCGCCGTCTTCGTTTTCCATGTTCGTATTCTTCTCGTTGCCGCCAGGTCGATACCCCGTGCCTCATGACGATCAATGCCGCGATCCGGCGCCACCCGCGGCCGGATTCCAGCTGTGATCATAGGGCTTTGCCAAGTTCGGGTACACGCCGGTGCAGTCTGTATATTGATGAATTATAGTCGCATGGAGCCGGAAGCGACGGATCCGCGGCTGCCATCCTTTGTCCGCGACATGCGGTCCGAAGCTGCCCGGAAAAGTCGCGAGCCGGGCGGTTCTGTTCCGGTTTCAGGCACGTTCTGCAATGTGGCCGATCAACCAAGGTGCGATGTCTGAGATCGTCCTCCCGGTGGAGATTTCGCGCAACCGCGCCCTGCCCGGGTGGGCTGCGGCGCAGCGGGGCGCCAAGAAATTTCCGGCGGCGCCGACCGGCCCCGGGGCTGGACGACGGGGCGGAATAGCGGGAACATGGTCCGGCAGATCGAACTATTGCTGCCCAGGCTGCGGGGGCGGTAGGGCGCCGGTGCGCAGGCTGTTGCGTCCGTCCTGTCTCCGGAAGCGGCCGAGGAACCATTGGCTCCGGGCGCTGTCGGACGGATCAGATCCCTGAATTGAAGCACTGTTAGAGGAACACGAACATGGATTACACCGAGGCAGAAAATCAAATCGCACAGGTCCAGCAGCAGTCCCAGACCGTGATCCAGAATATGCAGCAGTTCGCACAGAAGCTGCGTTCGGCGGCCCCGGACGAGACGACCGGACGCGAATGGGCGCTGGACTTGCGTGAAATCGCGATGTCTATGCAGACCCAGAATCAGGCCATGGTGGGACTGGTCAACCAGATGGCAGAGTACATCAAGACGCTGGAGTCGCAGCTGGCGACGCACCCCAGCCCGAGCATTCAGCCGCGCGGATGGGCAGCGCAGTCGTCCGGCGGCGGAGGGTTCTGGAGCAGCGTCACGAGCGGCCTGGGGGTTGGCGCCGGATTTGCCGTGGCAAACGATCTGGTCGGTGACCTTTTCAACATGTTCTAGCCGGATTCCGGCGCGTTACCATGCGGTTTCCGGGCCGGCTCTGTCCGTCCCGGGTGCCGCGGTGGACTGATTGCGCAGCCCCATAAATTGTTGGCGAGCCGCGAGATGAAGTTTTCCGTTCCCGTCGGACGGTCAAAGTTCTCCCATGGACAAACCCAAGATAATCACGGCCCTGCCGCAATGCCGCTACAAACTCGGTGCATTCCTCATTACCGTGCTGGGTGAGGTCGAAAGCGGCGATGGGGTGAGTTATCGCTACATTGCCGCTGTCATTACGGAAGGTGATCCGGAGCCGGGTCTGTACGTGACGTCCGAGCGTGCGGCCGGCAGTTCCGGGCATACGGGCAAGCATGCCATGCGTATCATCATGCGCGACGGTGCGCAGGTCATCGGTACTTCGGACCGCTGGGGCAATCTCGATATGTTCGTCAGCGATGCCCTGGAAGTCGTGGCGCGGCTCCTGGACCTGCAGGATGAGCAGCCTTATCCGCTGAGTTGATCCGCAGCGCCGTGCCTGCCCCGGACAGGAATCCCCGCGGCGTGCGCAGTTCAGATCCGCTGCCGCCGATCTGACCCCTTAATCCAGCCCGGCCGGTCTCGTCCTGCGGGGTCCTCAGTCCTGCTTTTCAGGCTCCCCGGGCTTCGTCCGGCCGACCCTGCTCAGCGGAATCACGACGTGCCCGGCACCGGCCGGCTCGTCGACATAGCGGGGTCGCTGGTTCATGGACCTTCCGGCCGCCTCCGCGAGTTCTCGCTCACGTGCGGCAATGAGCCCGAAGCATTCGCGGATCCCCTGCACGGTCTCATCGGAAAGCGGATGGCTGTGTCCGGGCCGGGTAAACGTGTCCTTGGCTACGTCAGCCAGCACTTTCTTGACTGAGCGCAGAATTCGTTCTTCCGCGGAGAGAGCCTCGGTGTTCATAGTTCACCTTCTGGCGCCGCCTGACGCCGTCGTGTTTGGAATTGATTAATACGTATTCTGACACAGTTTGCCTGCCGGTCCGCGATTACTGGTGCCGGCGGGTATTTCATCGGGGCATTGCCTGGCTGTTTGGAGCAAGCCTGTTGGCCGGCGCCGCCGTGGCTGAAAGTGCAAGGTCTTTCAGGGTCTTGTTGCCTATTGAATCCTCCAGGGCCCGATCCATGCCCTCGATCAGCCGGTCCACAAAGGGTTCATTCGGCAGCCTGCGGGCCAACGGGGCATTGTCCTCCCCTGAGCTGCGTACCGCGTCCATCAGGGTTGTTAGGGGTACGGTCTCGGGACATCTCGCCGGAAGGTAATGCTCCGGTTCTCCGGCCGATCGCACCACGAGTCCGTGCCGTTCGAGCAGGTTCAGCATGCCTGAGACGAGCGTCTCGGGAATTCCCGCCTGCCTGGTGAGGCTGTCGCGGCTGCACTCCGGTCCGCTGCCGTAGTGATTGCGGACGATCCAGGCCATGAGTATGAGCGCAAGCTGCTCCTGTCCGCGGGCGCTGAGATGCAGTTTCCGGCGATGCAGGGCGAGAGACTCGGGGTGCTGGTGATAGAAGGCGATGCTGGCGCCCACCAGCAGTATTGACCAGCTCAGATACAGCCAGATCATGAACATGACCACGATGGCAAAACCTGAATAGATCGCGCTGTAGTGCGTCGAGCCTACGACAAACGAAGCGAAAAGCCAGCCGGTCCCCTCCCACAGAGCGCCGGCAATGATGCCGCCGGTCACGGCAGACCGCAGCCGTACCTTGGTATTCGGAATGAACATGTAGACAAACGAGAAGGCCGCGATGACCAACGCGTACGGAACCAGAGCACCAATGATCCGCAGCGCTGCGCCCAGCGGCTCGGTTTGCGCCAATGCCTTTACTATGGATGCATTCATCAGAGTGGCGGTCAGGCCCATCGCCGAGAACACCAGTACCGGGCCGACGGTCAGTACGCTCAGATACTGGCTGAAGCGCTGAATCAGCGGTCTGGTCTGTTCCACCTGCCAGGTGTAGTTGAAGGCGCGCTCCACCTTCTGGACCAGCGACGCTACTGTGTAGATCAGCAACCCCAGCCCCAGAGCGCCGAGTACGCCGACCTTGATGTGTTCGACGAACCCGATGATACGCGCGCTGATTACGCCGCTCTTGTCGCCCAGCGGCGCCAGAAAGTGAAGCAGCAACGGCCGTATGGCATTGTGCACGCCGAATGCCTTGAGCACGGAAAAGCTGACGGCAAGCAGCGGCACAAGCGATAGCAGTGTGGTGTATACCAGCCCCATGGCCTGTAGCGTGAGCTGTCCATCGGTAATGTCGTGTATCACGACATGGACCACGCGTAACAGCCATCGGACCCGCCGGCGCAGCGGGCTAAGCGATGCCAGATCCGCATTCCAGAGGGATTCGTTGAGAGCATTGCGGAATCTGCCGAATTCCATCATGGCACGCATCCTCATGCCGTCCGTCGGAGCGGTTATTGGCGTATTTCGCAGATTGCGACAGGCCGGTGACCGGTAATATACAATGATCACGGACACAAGCATAACCGCGGGCTGTCCGGCCGTGCGGTATTGCTTCCGTTTGCGCTCACCGCACGGTACGGCCGGTGCCGTCATCTTCGTCCGTCCATTGACCGTCTATCCGGCGGGAATTTTCGGGGTGCCGGTTTGCGGAAACAATTGTCCCGGCGCTGGTCTATGAAGATATGGAACCAGAACCAGCAGCAGTCCCGGGGCTGGCCATGGTTCGTTGTCATGCCGAACAAAACGGGTTTTTGCGGCAAAGGAATTGTTGTCCAGCTTTGGAGGTGATCGAGGCTATGAAACTGCGCAATCGGTTTGCGACCATGTCCCGCGTCGTGCGGCAGCGGCAAAAGCGGCGTGCGGACGCCCAACAGCCCGGAACCCCTCCGGCCAAGCGCCTGAAGGCGCCATGGTCGGTGAAGAGCGATCGATGATGCTGTGCCGGGCGGCGGGCGCAAGCTCTGTTATCCGGTGAGGGTGGAGTCGCGGAATGCACAAAGCCTGAGCGGGCGCGATCCGGCCGCGCGGGATGCGGCCGGCCGCTAATCCTGCGGATGCCGCCGTTCCGGCTGTTCGGTCTTGATCTCTCCGAAGCCGCCATTGTCAAAACTGAAGGTCACTTTCTTTCCGGAGACGGTCGTTTCCAGCAGCACCTGACGGTCCCACAGGCGGTGCACGTAGCCCAGGGTCTTTTCCAGATACTCGCGCTGCAAGTCGCGTCCGTCGTGTTCATGGCGCAATAAAAGCACGCGGTTGTGGCAGAAGTCGGCA
>JAJYEK010000227.1 GCA_021785795.1 Pseudomonadota bacterium | reverse complement strand
CCAGCACGAGCCGCCTCAACAGCGGCATTGAGTGCCAGCAGATTGGTCTGGAACGCAATACTTTCGATGATATGCACGATTTCCCGGATCTTGAGTGAATCCTGCGCAATGGCTTCGACGATCTCTTGCACGTCAGCGACTGACCTGGCTCCGCGATGCGCGAGATCGGTTGCCTGCGTCACGGTATTAGCGGAACGCAGCACGGAATCCGCGTTGGATTTCGCCGTTCCGCTGATTTCCTCGATGGCCGCAGAAACGGATTGCAGGTTGTCGGATTCTTCCTCGACCCGACTGCGCAACCCTGAACTGCCCTCGGAAATTTCGGACATCCCGCCGCCCAACGACAGGGCTTCCGCGCTCATCTCGCTGATGATCACGCGGGCATTCAGGCCGGCCTGCAGGATATTGTTCCGGATCGCGTAATAGGGGTCTCCCGAAATCACCGAAACATCGGTTTCGTTGCCGCCAAGCAAGTCACCAGAGGACAGGCGAACCGCAGGCTCGTTGATCAGGGCAAGCTGCCGGCGCGTAAAACGCCATTCCATCGTCGCAATGATTGCGGTGAGACCCGCCATGCCGCCAAGCCTTGCCAGCAATGGCAGTGGCGAGACAAGTAGCCCGGATGCAATGGCAGCATAGACGATCTTGATGCCGAAGAACCGTTGTTTGTATGTTGGGTTGAACAGCCGGGAAAGCATGCCGGACAGGCTGCGATCAATGACCATGCCGCCCGACAGCCGATAACGGCCTGGCTGGTCGAGCATGTCCGCGTAAAGCCGGTCGGCCTCGCGAATCTGTGTTTCGGTGGCTCGTTGACGAACAGAAAGGTAGCCGACGATCTCCCCGTTTTCCGTAATCGGCGTCACGCCAGCACGAACCCAATAGTGATCGCCGCTCTTGCACCGGTTCTTGACGAGGCCAAACCAGGGTTGTCCGTCTTTGATCGTTTGCCACATGTCGCGGAAAGCCTCTTCCGGCATGTCGGGATGTCGCACGATATTGTGTGGCTGCCCAAGCAGTTCTTCGCGGGCAAATCCGCTTACCGCCAGAAATGCGCTGTTGGCATACAGAATCTGGCCTTTGGCGTCCGTTACCGTAAGCAAGGTCGCTTCCGTGTCGGACAGTTTGCGTTCGCGGTTGGTGACCGGCTGGTTATTGCGCATACGGACCTCAGATTACAGAGTACCGTCCGGATACCGCGAACGGGCCGGAGCATATTGTTTATCGCGCGTCTCCTTGAGCGACTGACACGTTGTGCAACGCACACAAAACGGCAGCGCGGCAATGCGCAGGGCAGGAATCTCGACACCGCAGTTTACGCAGTACCGGTGATATCCGGTTTCGTCAGTAAGCTCGTCTGGGGGTTCCGGAAACCGCGTAGGCAAAGCGAGTTCCGCCATGCTTACAGCGCGGTCCAGCTCTTCGAGCCGGGAAGCCTGGTTGAGGGGGTCGCGCTCATCCTTCGCGGACTCGTTGATCTGCGAAAGGACGCTGCGCAAGCCATGCTGCGTTTCGGGCATAAATCCTGATTCCTTCAAAAAATCCGTCAGGCACTCAGCCTGACGGTAGTGGGCACACCCGACAAAGCCGGGTATTACCTGCTGTTAGCGAAGCCGGGCAAGCGCCGGATCTTTCTCGGGCTGCTCCGGCAGGCCGGTAATACCCGGCAGCTCGCTCAGACGAGGCATGCCGTCCTTCACCTGGACCTTGCCGTGCTCGTCCTTGTAGACGATGGTGGGCGTACCGTGCGAACCCAGCGCGGTCAGCAGATCGTTGTTGCTCTTGATCTTGCTGATGATGTCACCAGGCACGGTACCCAGCGGCGCGAGCCCGCCGGTTTCAGTCGAGTCCACGAAACCGGTCTCGTTCTTGGCGAACGCAGCAGCCGGGTCTTTGCTGGCAAGCATAGCCGCAGAAATTCCAGCGGAAGTCGGCTCGAGGAAGGCAACGGGGATCCACTTGATCTGCAGGCCTACAGCCTCATACGGTTTGAATGCCTCCCAGGCCAGGTGGCAGAAAATGCAGTTCGGATCGAACATCACGTAGATCGTCGATTTCACAGCGTTGCCCGTGGCGCCGGTAGTAATGGCAGCGGCCCCCTCCACACGCGGCAGGAGGGCGGTGTAATCGGGTTTCGGCACATACTGGTTGCCATAGATCGCGGTCATGTTTCGGCCCGAGGCGTCGACCAGGGCGCCAGCCAGCAGGGACTTGTGATCCGGGGTGGTGTACACGATCGAGTACTGGTTGTCATGCATCAGCACCCAGCCCGTGAGGCCAGACTCCGCGGGGAATGAGCGCACGATGTGCATACCGGCATGCTGGGCCAGCGCGAGTGGTGCCGGCAGGTCCGTAGGGGTGTCAGCAGCAAATGCGCTGGTCAGGCCAGCGGAGATAAGTGCCAGGCACAGGGCGGACGTTGTGAACAGATTACGCATGGATTGAAGCTCCTGTAAGATTTGCGTTAATGAGTATAGCGTGCGCGACGGAGGCGAAGCCGCCGCAAAAAGCCGCCCTCGAAACGAGGGCGGTTGAAACATCAGGCGGCTGCCTTGACGGCAGCGGCTGCTTTCTCGGCAAGAGCCAGGCGATGGCCTTCCAGCACTGCAAGAACCTCGGCCAGAGCGTCGTCCGTCAGCTGTTGCTCGGCGTGCTTCTGACGCGCATACTTGCCAGCGTTAGCCAGGCGTTCGGCGGAAACCGATCCCTTGGCAAGCGCAGACAGGATTGAGGCCTTCGTGCTATCGCTTACGGCCGTGTCGACCGACGAATCTTCCGACGTGTCCAGAAGCGAGCCCTGTGCTTCGGCGCTGCTGCCAGCAACCGCAAGCTGCTCGAACATCCCCACCGCACGTTGCTTACCCTCTGTGCTAAGCAGCTGATCCTCGACACCTTGCACGTACTGAATAGCCTTGGTTTTCCGCTCTGCGGTAGCCTCGGTTCCAAGAGCGCCGAACACCTTGCCCAGGAACAGAATGTCGGTGCCCGGCAGACCTTGCACATGTTCGGCAAAGCCGGGGTAAGGCTGGTTGCCTGTCAGCAAAGCCGTGACACGAGCGGCCTGCCGCTCGTTCTGAGCAGCAACCTCCCGGCTGTCCACAACTTCTTCTTTCGAATACAGTCCGTATCCATACCCGGTAACGAGCGCAATCGCCTTGGTCAGGCAGCGCATGACTGCCTTGTTCCAATCGAATACGTCAGGATTCCGGACCGCCTTGTTGTTGCTGTCCATGATCCCGAGGAACTCAGTATGCCGGATGCCCTTATACGTCAGGGAAACCCCGACCAGGGCATGGGCGTCTCCAACTGGGCAGTACAGCTGAGGATAGCCATCCTCGGTGGTGCCGAACTCCTCCACCTCCCAATGAAAGTCGGGGTCGGTGATCTTCGCAGCCGCGAGGGCTGCGGACCAGTCCAGGTAAGAGGCCTCTCCTCCGCGCCCCTTTCGTTTCGCAACCAAAGGCGCTGCCTGCTCCAGATCAGACGCCGGGGTCAGGGCCAGGTCCTTCAGATAGCGGGGGCCGTCCCCGTCGTAGCCTGCGTACAGCGTGAGGCCCACGCCGTAAGTGCAGGCAATTGCCTTCGCGCGACCGCGATTGATGGCATCCGCCAACTCTTTCGCATCCACGATCGGCTTGTTCGAGGGCCCCAGAACAGGCAACCAGGTGGTTTGCACCTGCCCGGAAGCCAGAGGGACAGTCAGTCCCACAGCCAGCCCGCCAAGCATCGGAACGTACGGCGTACCCCGGGGGCCATACCGGCCCACTTGCAGCCCTTGGGGGTGCCCGGCGATCCGAACTGCCCGCGCCCAATTCAAATAGGAGAAGCCCTCACGCTGGTCAATTTGATCAGCGGGGATCACTTTCCCCAAATTTTCAAAAAAGCTCACTTCCATCTTGTCCTCCTTGTTCCGATCCACATCGGAATCATTTTAGTATAGCACAGGCTCGCAGCATGCTCAAGGAAAAAACGGCAGCGTAGTGGGCGAGAAAAAGTGCAGGCCTACTATGAAAAACACAGCCACGATCAGAAATTCGTGCTCCCCGCTGCGCCACCAGCGTAGTGACTTCCGACTGCGGGCAAAGGGAAGCCAGACCGGGACACCCATTGGGTTCGGGAGATCCACCAGCAAATGAGACAACCCGCCCGCTCCGAAGCCAAGGAGCCACGGGGAAACCAGCGGATTCTGCAGATGCAGGGCATACAGAACGGTGGCTACCCAGAGCGGCCACCAGTGAGTGATGGTACGGTGAGGAATCAGGCGAGTGCCCGCACCACCCCAAAAGCTGGGCCGCTGCGGAAATTCCAGCCAATCCGGAGCGGTGGATCCCGCCAGGGCGCCGGCAAACGACAGAAGAGAAACGCCGTGCGGCAATAGTGCGGGACAAGCCCCTAGCAGGGCAAGGCCCACCCCAATGCCGACAAGGGAGTGCCCCTTCCCTGTCAAGCCGCCGCCTTGACCCGCGGCGTGGCAGCCAGCGCATAGTAGCGAGCCAGGAAAGAGGTGCGTGCTTGTGCAGGCGCCATAGGAACAATCGAGAACCCGGCAGGCAGCACGTACTTCCCGTCGAACCAGACATCGTCGTGCGCGGGCATGAGGTCCCGATCCTCCAGCATGAGCGCGATCAGGTCTGCTTCCTTGACCGCCGGCGGCAGCGTCTCCGGCAGACCAAAGGCCTTGTGAATAGCGCGCTCCACCCGGGCCTCGATCGTCCGGTAATCAGGCAACAACATCTTGAGAGGAGTGCTGACGTCACCCAGGAACGCCTCCGATACGTCGTGTAGCAACCCGGCCAACGCCAGATCGGCAGGCAGCAGGTGGGAGACGAGTACGGAATGCTGGGCAACGCTGTAGAAACTCGAGGTGTGCCCGGTGAACCGGCACAGATTGCTCAACGCCGACGCGATGGCTGGCAGCTCGGCTTTATAGGGAAATTCTTCCGGTTTGGTAATATCGAAGTACCGACCACCGGCGGTCATAATCGCTGGACGCATAACTGGGTTCCTGTGTAATGATAAATAGCGGGCAAAAGCCAACGCATGCTATAATAGTATAGCGCAAAACAGGATATTGTCAATGTGGGCTATCGTCTTAATCATCGTTGCAATCGTTTCCCTTTTCTCCCTCTCCGGGCTAATTCAGCAAAACGTGCCGGAACTGGCAAAATATTTGCCGAAGCCATCAATCTCGGCTCCGGCCGAAACCAGCCCTTTCCGCTGGGTTGGACATGAGTCGGTAGAAGCTGACGGCA
>JAJYEK010000226.1 GCA_021785795.1 Pseudomonadota bacterium | reverse complement strand
GATCCAAATGGGGGTTGGCTATTCATTCACCGGTCCGTCCAGGCAAAAAATGCAAGACCCCAACGCCTGAACTCATGGCGGGGAAAGGTTCGATCGTCCCGCCGGGCGGGGCATGAACCGGCATCTAACGGCTCGGCAAGGAACATGTCTGGCGGCGAAAGTACGCCGGGATTCGGGCAAGCCCAAAGGCCCACGGCTTCGAATTGCGTTCTCGCTGCAGCCTGGTCTACCACTTTCCGGGTTCGGCGACGATGCGGTTCCAGAAGCAGTGCCCATGACGCCACACGGGTTGTTCCGCCAGGCCCGAAGTTGAGCCGAGCACGGTGCTGCCAGGTCATTGGCGCTAATCGGCGTCCGCAGCGCGCAGCTGCAGCATTCCGGCGAGTACCAGGCCGGTGCCGACGATCTTGGCTGCAGTCAGGGGTTCGCCCAGGAAGATCGACGCCAGAAGGATCGTTGAAACCGGACCAGCAAATCCGCGTATGCATAGGCCAGCTTGACGAATATGGCTTTTGCGGAGGAAGCGACCGCCGCCGATACCACAAGGATTGTGCCCCCATGGCGGCCCCGATTTTCTGGTTGAATTGTCTGCGCCATATTTAAAGACCCCTTTGCAAATGCCAAGAAGATTGCGGGTCTTTACAGCGTTGGGCGAAACCGCGGCAAGAACCCGCGGTTGCCCAATCAGGATGAAGAACTACCGGAAACGCGTGCTATCGCGGTTGAAAGGAGCGGGCATGATCCGCCCCGGTCGGATACGCGGTATGGCCTCGTTTTTGGTGAAAGCATGCATACAATTTAATTGTCGTAGCGCCCGGCTCAGCTTGTCAACGAGGCCGGAGTGCGCGCCGATGCCGCTCGATTGCAAGGCGGCATATGCGTTCGCAAAGCTCCGGAAAGCCGATTCCTGCAGCCTGTCCGGACTGAGGCAGCAGACTGGTCGCAGTCATGCCCGGACTGGTGTTTGCCTCCAGACACCAGAACTCACCGCCGTTGTCCATGCGAAAATCGATCCGGCTATGGCCTTCGAGTTTCAGTGTACGGTGCGCGCGGCGCGCAAGCTCCTGTGCACGCCCGGTCAGTTCTGCAGATAACCGGGCAGGAAATATTTCCGTGGCGCCGCCTTGTTGGTACTTGCTGGCATAGTCGAAAATCTCACCCCTCTGGGGGATGATCTCGCCCACTGCCAGAGCCTCGCCATCGAGCATGCCGACCGTAAATTCCCGTCCGGGAATGAAACGCTCCAGCATCACTTCGTCGTCGAACCGTGATGCCAGCTGAATTGCCGCATCGAGGTCCTGCGGATTCCGGACCACTGACAGTCCAACGGTGGAGCCCTGCTTGTTGGGTTTGACGACCAGCGGAAAACCCAGGGTGCTTACGACGTCCGAAGTCTGCACCGGCGTCATGAGCCACTCAGCGGTGGGAATGCCCGCGCTGCGAAACAGACGCTTCGAAATATCCTTGTCCATGGCAATGGCGCTGGCCGCATGACCGCTCCCTGTATAGGGGATGGCGTACAGATCCAACACGGCCTGCAGCGTTCCATCCTCTCCGGTACCTCCATGCAGCGCAAGAAAGGCAACGTCCGCTGCCCGGATTTCCGTCAAGCAGGTGAACAACACGGCCGAAGCGGATTGTGCTGGCGACTGCTCGATCGCCGTGGGCGGCGCCTCGGCGACGTTCCATTCCAGGAGGCGCTGTTCTTCCTGTGGGCCCAGCACACCGCGCGCGGTGTCGATTGCTATGGCCCCGTGCCCGGCGGAACGTAATGCCTTGATAACCTGTGCCCCGCTCGCGATCGATACATCCCGTTCGGCGCTGGTCCCGCCGAATAGCACTGCTACTTTCATCACACCTCCCCGGAGAGTGTCCGTTTGCCATGCGGCGCGACCATTGGCGCCGCGGACTCAGCATCAGGAGAACACTAACATGGGCCAGTCGCGAAGGCACGGAGCATGCCTTCCCCCTGGGTGCGGAAAGACTCGGTATGCCGCCGTCCGGCGCTTCTCGTCGCGATTAGGTTCGGGAGTGTCGTAAACGAGCCCGGGCCGATTTCTGCCGCGATGCCCAATCCCGAGGCGGACGGTGGCCCAGACGGGAAAGCCATGTCGTGCCTGCTGCAGCGAAAGGCGGTTCCGCTCCGCGGGCGATCAGAAGCCTGCCTGCAGACCGACGCCGACGCCGTAATCCGGGCTTCCGTTACTGAGTCCCTTGTCGAAAAATACCTGAAAGCCGGTTCCCGGAGCGGTGTAATAGTTCCACGCTACGAGCAGATCCGCGGCTCCGGGGAACCCCGGTTCGATCGATTGGTGCCCGGAAAACATTCCCGTGACGTAGTTACTTTGGTCAACCCGGTACATTATGCCGCCATCGTAGGTAGCCGCATTGCTCAGATCAAGGCCAGCGGGTGAGCCGACGAAGCGGTAGCCGAAATCCACGAACGGAATCAGATTGTGGTCAGCTGTCCATTCGAGCCCGATGCCAGGCTCATAATCATTCTTGCCGGTTCCTAGGCCTTCGCTATATGAAGCGGTGCCGAACTTTATCTTGAAATAAGGGCTGATGTCGGGGACGCCGCCGGTCCCGCGAAACCGATAGCTTGCCTTGGCCCACACATCGCCGATGCCGCTGTTGCGACTTACCCCGCCACCGCTCGTGCTCCTGCCGCTACCGGCCATACCTATAATGCGGTTGCCGATTAACATGCCTTCTGATGCCAGCGTGCCCGCGGGGCCCTCCACCGACAGGTACGGCACGGTGAGTTTTAGATCAAGGTTGCCGTTCTCGAAATTGGCCCAAACCGGCACATAGTAGATCTTGGTGGTCGTACCGGTACCGTAATCGCCCTGGTAATACGACGGCGTGACTCCAAGAGTCAAAGAAGATGCAGAGCCGTCAGCCTGAACGGACCCGGCGGTGACGGCTCCCGCCATGGCCGCAGTCATGAGATATCCGAAACGCATCGAGCCCTCCCTGCGGTCCGTGGCCGGCTTTGATTAAGTCTTTTCCCTCAGGCGCAGCGTTGCGAAGGATTCAGAGCGTACTCGCCGCATTTTCTTGGTGCAATACGTAGATTCCACAGCAGGTGGCCAGCGCGGGCGCAGAATCCGGGAGTGTTCGGTCAACCGGATTTGTTGCCTCACCAGGCCTATCAGTCCCAGGCGTGATCTGGCGACTCCGTAAAAGATTACAAAGATAACGCTGCTCAGAGGGCATTGCGGCGAAACCGGTGCGTGCCGGGGCCCAGCGTAGCCTGGTGCCCTGCCTGGAAGTTGCTCCCGAAAGCTCTGAGACACGACAGGACCATACGTCCAAAACAATCAGCGACCACTGACAATCAGTGCCGCCTGGATGAGGGTCACGAGATTCACGAAAGCGTGCATGGCGATCGGTGTGTAAATCGATTCCGTGCGCACGCGTGCTATACCGAGAAAAAGTCCGAATACGAATATCTCGGTGATTTCGGCGCCGCTGTACTGTCCGTGACTAATGGCCCAGGCAAGCGCTGTCAGTACGACCGACACAACGGGCCCCAGCTTCGAGTACCGCAGTCCCTGCAGCAGGAATCCGCGAAAAAATAGCTCCTCGAATGCCGGCGCTGCAATCACCATGGCGAACCAAAGCAGCGGAGCAAAGGTCGCGGAACGGTATATGGAAAGCGTAAAGTCCGGACCCCGCGGGTGCCTGAGCAGTGGTTCGACCAGGTCGGATACAAATATCAATCCTGCCGTGACCGTCAGCCATGCCAGCAGTGTGCGCACCCGGACGCGACGCATGCCCAGATAATCCGATGGACCGTCGCCTTTGCGCAGGCGTGCCACCCACCACGTCAGCGCCGAGCAGACGCCGGCACTGGCGATTGTTATGAGTGCGAAAGCCAGGCCATTGTCGCTGAAACTGACCGCGACCGAACGCAGGGGTATGTGCGAGCCACGGACGCCCTCGTACATGACGTAAGCGAACACGATCCCAAACTGGACCAGCACGAACACTGCTGCAATCACGACCCCAAAGGCCAGTGTCGTCCACGGGCCCCAGATATCGGGTCGGTGGTGCGGTGATGGCCGCAGCCAATTCTTCATGTCGGCACGCAGGAAAGGGTGTCTCGGCTAATGCACCGGTTACCGGAACTGGATCCAGGCCAAGCCCGCCAGGGCAATGGCACTGATCAGCATCCAGCGCGATATTGCCACGATCCGCAGGTCCTGTCGCGAAGGAATCGATGCGTACGCGATACAGGCGACAAGATAGGCCCAGCCAGCTTCACTAGCATGCGGCTCCGGCGCGACGTCAATGCTCCAGGTCATCAGCGCCAGCGCGATCGGCAGCAATGCCAGCGGCGCCAGGCCGATGAAGACCCCGTTGTACCAGCGCAGGTTCGTGCATTCAACGCTTCCCAAAACCACCTGGGCGCCGCTGCGTCTTGGCCACAACCTGAGACCCTTGGGGCGGCCGCCGAACAGAACACCTGCGGCCCAGTGCGACAGCTCGTGAAAGAGTGTTCCTGGAAACACAACCACGGAAAACAGCGTGATCCGCAAACGCAGCAAACTGAAGAGTGCGAGATAGCCGACTACCGCACCGAGATACACGACTCCGGCACGCGAATACAGTGCGTTCCACGTGGTTCGGAGAGGTGCAATCATGAAAGACGCATGCTGCGCGGGCTGCCTGCAACGAATCGAGTTGCAGCATTTTCGCACGAAACACCATGTGGCAGCGACCCCTGTGGCTGGTGGACCATAGGGGGGTGGTCAGAAATGCAGTCGCGGGCAGTTCCCGGGCAACTGTTCGTGTTTGCACGTCTCGGCCGACGCAAGGTATCCGCATCAATTTCGCCTTCTATGTCTGGCAAAGCCGCAACACGCCGCGCCCGGGGATTTGCGCGACAGTCTGTCAGTCGGCGGCGCTTGCGGTGCGGTGATTAGCCGGTGTCCCGGGCGCAAAGGCATGGTTGCACGCAAAGGTCCCCGCCCGGCAGGGGCGCGCAACGAACAATTGATAAACGGGTGGCGCAGGAATTCAGGCTGCTCCCGTCCGCTGTTGAGCGGTGCAGGCCCCGTGCGCCGAATACTGCATCGGCTTGCAGCGACCGGGATGTGGGCGCAGTCCGCTGCCTGGATGCTCGGGCGATGCCGCTGCGTCTGCGCCAACCCGTCAAACGTCCAGCATCAGCTTCCGCGGTTTGGTCATGCCGGCGATCTTGCAGGCTTGCTGGCCATAGCCGTAGGGAAAAAGCTCGTACAGAT
>JAJYEK010000225.1 GCA_021785795.1 Pseudomonadota bacterium | reverse complement strand
CACCGTGCGGTCCTTACTGCCGGGCCGCGCACATGGATATATCCCACCATACCGGCGGCAAAGTGCCCGGGCTCATGGCAGGCGTATTCCAAAGTCATGGCATGCCGCGGGAAACGCCAAATGAGGGTGCGAGTGCTGCCTGGCGGTAGCGTCAATCCGTTGGGGTCATGGTCCATCTTCATACCGGGGTGCGCTTCCATCTCGGCCTCATGGGCACGCTGTTCGGCACGGTCACCGATGACGAATTCGTGCGTAATCCGCCCGCCGTTATGGATGACGAAGCGCACCGTCTGTCCTGGGCGCACGTCGACCCGGGAAGGCGAGAAGCGCATGGTATCGAGCGTCGCGATCTTCACCGTTCTGGTTACCGCCTGTACCAGCCCGGGCACCCCGTAGTGGTCACTCTTGGATCCGTGCCCAGACATTCCCGACATGTCCGCCATACCGCTGGCTTGCGCAAGCGGGACAGCCAGAACGACCAGCGCGGCACCTGCTGCAAGGAATCTCGAAATGCTTTTCATGGGTATCGACCTCTTCGTTGATTGTTAATTGTCCAATCCACCCTGCAATGCGCAGGGTCACAACCCGTTTCTCCAGGACGCACACTGATTCCGTCCCGGGTCCGCGGGAGGGCCTGCCGCCGAGACGGTCTGGATGCAACGCAAGCGGCCAGTGAACGACTGCCACTGGGGTGACGTTCGCTGAGCTACCCTGCCGCAACACTCCGGCAACGACCCGCCGGATCAGCATGGACCCTGCATCGACATCAACCGCAGCGCATCACGCCGCAGTCAGCACTTGGTGTAAACAGGAGTCTAGGGAATGAAAAAGAGAAACGGCGGAGCCCGCGACTGCGGACGGACAGTAAAGGATTGCGGAAGGAAAATCTGCCGGGCACGCCACAGCATGAGCAGATATCCGCTTCCGAACTGGGGAGCCGAATCGGCCCCGGGGACGAAGACATCCAGCGCGCCGTGGGCAATCGTATGGCACACCGGACAGCGGAGCTCGCCGGCCTGCGTCTTGTGGTGATGCGAAGCCTCCGCGGCGTAGAGGCCGATGGCGCAAAGCAGAGCCAGGAATGCGGTCCATCTGAACCAGCGCATCCGTCGCATGGTCGAAATGACACAGCTCATGTGCGCAGCGTCCGCGCCGGGAAAATATGCGGCAATTCGCCTGCTCATTGATGGAGTATGCATTCCCCCCGCCAGCCTGACGAGTCCTTGAGACTGAAAGACAGCACACCGGAAATTTAGTTCCTCTTGCGAACACATCGGCCCATATAGCGACACGGATCAACGCTGGCAGACGGAGTTCGTGTGAATGATAACGCGACAATCACACGATCTGCCACCCCTTGTCAGCGACCGATGCGCATGCCCATCGGCGCGCGCATCATGCCCGGCCATGAAAACGCGCAGACTGCCCATTGCATGCGGTTATGGCAACGTGTAACCGCCCTTGTTTTTTGATGTCCGACTGCGGAGACCGCCGTAAGCTCAGGGCGAAACCGCCGACCCCGGTCGTCCAGAAGCCGCGGACCGGGATCAGGGTACACGCCGGGGGGGTCCGGAGAGCCACGGGACTTCCGATTTTCCGCAGACTCCGCACCTCGGTGATTCGTGCCCCCCGATCACGGCGTCTGATCTCTGTCGCGCATGCGACACGTGATGCCTGCCCAGACGTCACAAGTGAAGAAATGTGTGGTGTGGAGTTAGGCAAATACGCCTCCCCCGAAGCGCATGCATTGGCCTAGCGCAACAGGAAACCATACGGTTTATGCGTAATATCCGAAAGGCAGCGATTCTATTAGGAATGTTATTACAGCCTGCGAAAGGCGTTGACATAAACGCCACTGCCCGGTGCGTTGCCGACATTGGTCGGTGATCGCGCCTTATCGCCTGCTCGTCCGGCAATTATTTTTTCGCAGCAAATCTGAACTATAATCTATCTAAATCCACAGTCTTTCCGATCCGATGACGATGTCCCGACGCCGGCACCGGCCGGGCATCATCAGGGAGAATCACCGGCGTGTTTGTACCGCGACCCTGGCTTGCTGGATCGTACCGGCACTGTGATTTCTGCCAACATCACCAGGCCCTTCACAAGGAGGTGAACTCATGATTGCTCACTATGCCCGAAACCGTATGGCACCGTGACGATGGCTCCTGGTGACCTGGATTTCGAGCGGCTCTTCCGGGATGCCCCCGCGCTGCTGCTCGTTCTCCAGGCTGATGCCCAGTTCACGATCCTGGACGCCACCGACGCCTACCTGCGCGCAACATTCACCGAACGGACAAAGATCGTCAACCACGGCCTATTTGACGTTTTCCCTGACAATCCCGACGATCATTCGGCAACCGGAGCGCGGAATCTGCGCGCATCGCTGCAGCGAGTCATGACCAGCAGAGCGCCTGACACAATGGCCGTCCAGAAATACGACGTACGCCGTCCGGACAGTACCGGCGGAGGTTTTGAGGAACGATTCTGGAGTCCGGTCAACTCGCCGGTGCTGGCGTCCGACGGTCGTATTCGCTACATCATCCACCGCGTCGAAGACGTGACCGACTACGTTCGTGGCAGCCTGCCGGAAGCCGTGCAGCACGAACCGTCCGATGCCGTCGAGCGCCGCAACCGGGCGCTGGAGCGCGAAATCCTCCAGCGCAGCCGCGAGCTTGACGCGCTGAACAGAAGCCTGCAGCAGATCAACGAAGCACTGAATACCGAAATCGCCGAACGCAAGCGCGCCCAGAACTGGCTGTCCGAACTGCTGCGATCAGCTCCCGACGGGATCATCATCGTCGACCGCGAGGGCCGAATCGTTCTTGCCAATGACCAAGCCGGGTTGCACTTCGGCTACACGACCGAAGAGCTGACTGGTCAATCCATCGAAATCCTGGTGCCGGACAGGCAGCGCCGGAGCCATACCGAACATCGAGCCAGATACATCGCGACACCACGACGGCGCAATATGGGTGAAGGCCTGGAACTGCTCGGACAGCGCAAAGACGGAAGCTTTTTTCCCGTAGAAATCAGTCTGAGCCCCATAGAAACCGCAGAAGGTTTATGGGTAGCAGGCATCATCCGCGACATTACACAGCGTAAACAGGAGACCGAGCAGATCCGGCGGCTCAACGAGGATCTCCGCCGGCACACCGTTGAACTCGAGGCGGCCAACCGCGAGCTCGAAGCATTCAGCTACTCGGTGTCGCATGATCTGCGCGCTCCGCTGCGTTCCATCGATGGGTTCAGCCAGGCACTGCTCGAGGATTACGCAGCACAGCTCGATCAGACTGCGCGCGATCATCTCGCGCGCGTGCGTGCTGCCACGCAGCGCATGGGCGTTCTGATCGACGACCTGCTCGCACTTTCGCGTGTTACGCGCAGCGAGTTGCACCCGGAAGCGATCGACTTCAGCGCCCTGGCCGAGTCGATTGCTGACGAACTGCGCCATACCTACCCGGCGCGGCGGGTGGAGGTCGACATCGAGCCCGGTTTGCAGGCCATGGGAGACGGCAGGCTGCTACGCATCGCGCTGACAAATCTGCTTTCGAATGCATGGAAGTTCACGGAGCCGCGCCCGATAGCACGCATCAGGATCGGACGGTACGTTGCCGAAGACGGACGGTCGGGATTTTTCGTGCGTGACAATGGCGTAGGGTTCAACATGGCTTACGCGCACAAGCTCTTCGGGGCGTTCCAGCGGCTGCACGCGGCAAATGAGTTCCCCGGAACCGGCATCGGACTCGCCACGGTGCAGCGTATCGTTCAGCGCCACGGCGGGCGCATCTGGACCGAGGCCGCGGTCGACGCCGGGGCAAGCTTCTTTTTCACATTGCGGTCCGAAGTGCCGTCCTGAGAAATCATGGAAAACAAAATTATTTTACTGGTCGAGGACAATCCCGATGACGAGGCGCTCACGTTGCGTGCTTTAAGCAAAAGCAACGTCGCGAACACCGTGGTAGTGGCGCGCGATGGTGTCGAGGCCCTGGACTATTTGTTTGCCCGTGGCGCCCATGCAGGACGAGACCCTGAGGACAAGCCGGCGGTGACGCTTCTCGACCTGAAGCTTCCCAGGGTTGATGGGCTCGAAGTGCTGGCCCAGATCCGCTCCGCTCCGGCGACGCGACTTCTTCCGGTAGTCATCCTGACTTCCTCCCGGGAGGAGCAGGACCTCGTAAACAGCTACCGTCTTGGCGCCAACAGCTATATCCGAAAACCCGTAGATTTCGCGCAGTTCACGGAGGCGGTGCGCCAGCTCGGACTCTACTGGCTGGTGCTCAACGAGACCCCCGGAGACCCGCCGGGAGCAACCAGATGAGACCACTACGAACCCTGATTGTGGAGGATTCGGTCGACGACACCGAACTGCTGCTGCACGCGCTTCGTCGCGGCGGCTACGAACCGGAATATGCCCGCGTCGATACTCCCGAATCGATGGGCGCGGAGCTGCGCGCGCGCGAATGGGATATCGTCTTTTCCGATTTCACCATGCCCCGCTTCAATGCCTTCGACGCGCTCTCGCTGCTGCGCGACAGCGGCCTTGACCTGCCCTTTATCATCGTCTCCGGCACCATAGGCGAGGATCGCGCTGTCATCGCGATGAAGGCCGGCGCGCACGATTACATTCTCAAGGACAACCTCAAGCGCCTGGCGCCGGCGGTCGACCGCGAACTGCGGGACGCGCAGGTGCGCCGCGAACGCCGCGAGGCCGACGAAACCATCCGCCGGCTCGCCTACACGGACCCGGTCACCGATCTGCCGAACCGCACGCGGTTCGGCGAGTACACGCAGGAGGCAATCTGGCAGACTCGGACCGATGAAGAAGTCATGGCTTTGCTGGTGATGGATCTCGATCGTTTTCAGGAGGTCAACGACACGCTTGGACACACGCGTGGGGATCAGCTGCTGCGCCAGGTCGGCCTGCGTTTGCGCGGTGTGCTGTATGTCACCGACGTCGTGGCGCGTCTGGGCGGCGACGAATTCGGCATCCTGCTGCCGCGCCTGGCGCGGGGATCGGATCTTATGACGGTCGTCGGCAAGCTCCAGGACTTCCTGCAGGCGCCGTTCATGATTGAGGGAATTCCGATCGCTGTCGAGGCAAGTATCGGCGTGGCGCTGATGCCCGATCACGCCGCGGACGCCGGCACGCTCATGCAGCACGCCGAAATTGCAATGTACCGCGCCAAGCGCACCACCAGCAGCTACGTCGTCTATGCTCCGGAACTCAACCTGCACAGCCCCGAGCGGCTGGGGCTCATGGCTGAG
>JAJYEK010000224.1 GCA_021785795.1 Pseudomonadota bacterium | reverse complement strand
GAAGCGATCGCACGGTTGGCTCAGACGCTCGGCTGTCCAGTGGCCCTGATCGGTGCGCACAAGGGCGTGCTGGCGATGTCGGCGGCGTCGGCGCCCTCCGGATTTCCAGAAAGCGAGCTGCAGCCGTTGCGGCATATTGTAGTCGCGGATGAAGTTGCGGACCGTCAGCCCTCCTTGTATGCCGCGATGCGCCAGCACAACGTCGCGGCGATCGTGCCATTCCACGCAGCGAGCGAAAGCGCCGCCGGGTGGCTTCTGCTCGGTGACCCCTTCAGCAGTCAGGTTTATACCGCACGGGATTTCCGGATTGTTGAGCAGCTGTTCGACCGCCTCGCCGACAGTCTGCTGGATCACTTCGTGGATCTGCGCCGGCAGCTCTTGGCGACGCGACGGGAAAGCCGTGTGCTGGGGCAGCGGCTTGAGGACCTCGAACGGGAGATCGGGAGTCTGCGCAAGGAGAATCAGGGGCTGCGCGATGAGCGCCGGCGCTGGATGATGTCGCTTGCACAGGAATTGGGCGGGGCGCAGGAGCCCCCGCCGGATCCTGATGTTTCTGCCACCGGCGACTGGACGCTGGAGCAGGTGCTCGCGGGGGTCGAGGTGCGGCTTATCGAACAGGCGCTGCAGCAGTGTGGGGGGAACAAGTCCGAAGCTGCCCGGCTGCTCGGCCTGAGACCCAACACGCTGCACTACAAGCTGCAACGCCATGGGCTGGTTTCTGAAAAGCGCCAATAGCAGGCGCCGTGCCAAACGTCCGCCTGCAGAGCGGGTCTTGGTCCTGTCTGCACCGGCCCGGTTTTCTGCTTTACTGTGTTTCGCGATGGAATAGTCGCGTCGCCCTGGTCCGCATTGCCTGAACCTGCAGCAAGACTCGGCGTGGCTCAGACCTGTTTCGATCCCCGATGCCACGGGCGGTGTCCCGAAACCACGGTAGGGCAGCAGCCTTTCCAGACAGTACCGGGGCTGGTGCGGTATTTCAAAGCCAGCGAACCCCGATGCCCGAATGTTTTTGTGGAACATGGTCGTCTTCACGCTACGCGCACCGCCTTGGTTCTGACGCTTCGCAGACCCCATTTCCAGTCTGAGCCGAGGGTTCCGTGGCGCGTTCCCTTGAATTACCGGGTTCGCATTCGCGATGGGTCCGCGGCGTGTCATAGTTCCGGGCATGTGACCGTGAGGCAGTATTGGGCGGTCCGGATTCCGCTTGTCGCAACCTGGCCAGTGGTTCCCGCCCGATGTGTTCTGATACGGCATGAGGTATCTGCCGTGTAATGTGCCAGATATGGTTCATGTCCGGAAACGGGGTACCTGGCATCGGACCAACGGAGGCTCCTTTCGTCGACGGCCGTGTCCGCGTGCACGGGTATTGTGTGCAGGAGTCCGGCGCGTGCCTTAGAAAAAACTCCACAGACCTTGACGGTCCCACCGTTCCCCGCAACACTGAGGAGAGGCCGCAACCGGAGAATGATGCGCATGCTTGAAATGCGGACAGGCAGTCACAGTGTCATCGGAGCACTGGCCCGGGTGATGATCCCCGGGTTGAACTGCACCCGGATCCCGGACTGAAGGATCCAGGTGCGACGATCATGAAGAATACCGCCGTGCTGCTGTTGTCCTGTCCTGACCGCAAGGGGCTGGTGGCAGCCATCGCCAACTTTCTGCTGGCGTACGAGGCCAATATTTTGCATGCCGACCAGCACCAGGACGGAGCCCTCGGGCTTTTCCTGATGCGTGTGGAATGGGACCTGCATGGCTTCTCGCTGCCGCTGGCCGATTTTCCGAGGATGTTCGCGCCGATCGCCGAAGAGCACCAAATGACCTGGCGCCTCGCGGAATCCGCACATAAGCCGCGCATGGCGATTTTCGCTTCGCGCTATAATCATTGCCTGGCAGACCTGCTTTACCGCTATCAAGGCGGAGAACTGCACTGCGAAATTCCCCTTATCATCAGTAACCACGAGCACGCACGCTGTCTGGCCGACGCCTATGGGGTTCCCTATCAGCATGTCGAGGTAAGCCGGGATAACAAAGGAGAGGCGGAGCGGGTGCAGTTTGCCTTGCTGCGCGAGCACGATGTCGATTTCATCGTTCTCGCCCGCTACATGCAGGTGCTGTCCGAGAATTTCACCGCTCAATATCCTGAGCGCATTATCAACATACACCACTCCTTTCTCCCCGCCTTTCACGGCGCCAAGCCGTACCATCGTGCGTTCGAACGTGGCGTGAAACTGATCGGTGCCACGTCGCATTATGTGACCGACGTTCTAGACGATGGTCCGATCATCGAACAGGACGTCGCGCGTATTTCCCACCGTGATACCTTGGAGGACCTCATCCAGAAGGGTGCGGATCTTGAAAAGATCGTGCTTTCGCGGGCAGTACGATGGCATCTCGACAACCGCGTTCTGGTGTACGCAAACAAGACCGTCGTATTCGATTGACGCTGCCTGCCGCTGGCTTTGGCTGCGACGTTGCGTCAAGACGAAGCGCCCGAGCCAGGCGTGGCACCTTCCATGCCGATGTCCAGTATTGCAGCGCCATCCGAGAGCGGGGCTGTCGCCACCGACGACGTTGAACGTACCTGTGGGTATCTGCCGTTGCCCTCGCGCGGTGGTGAATCGGGCAGTGTCTGGCGGGTCACAGGCGGTGAATCCGGGGACAGGCAAAAGAGTCATTCTGCGCAACGATGCCCGTGTGACAGATCTGCTTGGAAGCCGGGTGACCGGGAACGGGAAGTTCGTCGTATTTTCCTCAAGGCGGAGAGATGCCGATGAGCGCTTCGACGCGCCGCTTGTCTTCGCCGCGATGCGGCGGCGCATTTCGGAAACAATCTCTGTTTGTATCAATTCTGAATCCTCCTACGGAGGGACAGCGGCTGGCGTTAAAGGGGAGGTCACAGGTACCATGGCTCATCGGCAACCGAGGAGAGTTCCCATGGCGCGAGCCCAGAGACTGTATTTCCCCCCGAATCCAATGATGCGATGCGGAGATGCCGTGGTCCGGACCCGGCAGGCAGTCGCCGCGGTCTTTGTCTGTGTTCTCGGGACGGCCCTTGTCACGCCGGCGCAGGCGCAGGACGGGGATGCGAATTCCCTGCGGCAGCAGGTACAGACCCTGACCCGGCGGGTCGATAAGCTTGAAGCCGAGGTCCATGCCCTGCAACATGTCCAGGCTACGCATTCGCCATCGGCCGGACAAGCGCCAATGGCTGAACAACCAGCAAAGGCCGGACAACCAGCAGTGACGGTTAATCAGAGTTTTGGCGCCGAGGCTGATCTGCGGCATGCCTGGCACCAGCTGAAGCGGGGGATGTCGGCGGCTGACGTCAAGAAGCTCCTTGGTCCACCGAGCGGGCAATTCCGGACCGGCAACATCACCGTTTGGTATTACCATTACACCGGAATAGGCAGCGGTTCGGTCACCATTTCGCAGGATGGCAAACTTGATGACTGGCAGCAGCCGTCGCATGGGTTGTAGCAGTAGATATTCCGCGGAAGGCCTGCCGCCTTCGCCTCGGACTTCGATCGGACTTCAAGCGAAGCAGCTGTGGGTCGGACGGCCGTCGAAGCGCTAACGTATTGAAGCTCTCCCGGCGGCGGATCCAGGAGCGCCTCGTCTATCATGGGCGGGGCGTGCCCCCGACCGCCCTTGCCGGGCGCTCGGATTAGACGGTCCCACACCGATCCCGAGGTCCAGGCGAGCGGTGCCTCCGCCCGGCATGATCGCTGGCTGCCCGATCTGCTTCAGCGCCGATCCTTGAGCAGGTCGCGGATGTCGGTCAGCAGCTCTTCCTCCCGGGACGGTTTCTGCGGCGCCGCCTCTGCCTTCTTTTGCATCTTGTTGATCACTTTCACTACGACGTAAACGGCGGCCGAGACGATAAGAAAATCGATGACAGAATTGATGAACAGCCCGTAGTTGATGGTTGGTGCGCCCGCCTTCTTCGCGGCCGCCAGGGTCGGGTAGTGAGTACCGCTCAGGTTGATGAATAATCCGCTGAAATCGACGTTGCCCATGAGCAGGCCGAGCGGAGGCATCAAGACATCCGCCACCAATGAACTGACGATCTTGCCGAATGCTGCGCCAATGATGATACCAACAGCCAGATCCACGACATTCCCGCGCATGATGAACTTTTTGAAGTCTTCTAACATGAATCCCCCTTTAGTCTGAGACAAGCACCGTGCGAGTGGCTGACCTGCGCTGATCAACGCGAGTCAGATCACGTTTTCAGGCTTGATGCGGAAAGTGCCCGAAAATCATCTCCCACACGGCTTGTGACTGCAAGTGGAATTTCCGGCTGATGAATTACTTTAATTGCAACTCGATGGCCCCTTCCGTGAAACCAAGCTGCGGCGGGTTTCGAGCAATCTGCCACCCATGCCGTATCGGCTCGGCATAGGTGGCACGTCTGATTCCTTCAGCCCCGTTTGGGCCCGAACCGGTGCGCTCGTTGCCGTCCGGACTTTCTAAGGTACGCCTCTGCAGAACCGGAAGTCATACGTGCCAGTAGCGCTTTAAAAATGTGATCTGCGAACAGCAAAGCGACCGCGCTCTTTTTAGTGCCGGGCGCTTCTTGGACAAATCCGGTCGGCCGGTTCGATGCCGTGCCGGATCGTGCGCAACGCGCAACCGTCGTGCTGAGGAAGATGTAGGCTGTCCGATGATGCGAACGGATTCCTTCGGCGTCGTACCCGTGATAGCTGGGAGCAGTACGTTTCAGGCTCGGGTCTGGGCAGCGATGCCCGTTCGCCGTTCTGTAACGGGCAAACCAAACCCACGAATTCGTCCGAGGAGCGGGATTTTGGAGTACACTGCCCATTGGACCGTTTTTGCGGGCTGGCGGGTAACCGGTGGTGCCGGTCCGTTTCCCGGTCTGCTCGCGGCCAGCAGAACTCCTGGCCGGTTTGTGCCAAGCCGTGCCGGGCACGATCGAGGCAGGCGTGAAACGGGATTGGCGTAAACATTTCCTCGGGCACGCGGTCTGCTCCAAATATACGTCTGTAAGGATCACCGTGTAATTCAATATGAAAACCCCGAAAAGCCTCGAATCTCTGATACGCGATGGTCTTGTGGACGAGGTTATCCGCCCGCTCAAGAGTGGCAAGGAGGCCTCCGTCTACGTGGTCCTCTGCAGAGGCGAGATCCGCTGTGCCAAGGTGTACAAGGAGGCCAACCAGCGCAACTTCCGTCAGGCGACCCAATATACGGAAGGGCGTAAGGTGCGCAATAGTCGGCAAACGCGGGCCATGCAGAAGGGTACCCGTTATGGTCGCAAAGAGCAGGAAGCGGCGT
>JAJYEK010000223.1 GCA_021785795.1 Pseudomonadota bacterium | reverse complement strand
CGCGCCGATGTGGATCTGCTGTTCCTGCCGTCGGATGCGGAGGTTTATCCGCGCGGACAGGCGGCCCAGACGTTTGTGGAAGTTCCGGTGCTGAGTGACATTCTGTGCGGAGCGTCCCGGCCAGGGCATTTCCGGGGCGTGACCACCGTGGTCAACCGCCTGTTCAATCTGGTCACGCCTGACGTGGCACTTTTCGGCAAGAAGGATTACCAGCAGTGGCTGCTGATACGCATGATGGTGGGCGATCTGGGGATGCCTGTACAGATCGTGGGTGTCGAAACGGAACGTGCCGCGGACGGCCTTGCGCTGAGCTCGCGCAACGGCTACCTGAGCGAAGCGGAGCGGCGTGTCGCGCCGCAGCTGTTTGCAACTTTGAGCGCATTGAAGGATCAAATGGAAGAGCAGGGGGCTGTTCCGGCGGAAGCGGAAGCGCGGGCAAACGCCACGCTGACGGGGCATGGATTCCGCCCGGATTACATCAGCATACGCCGGCGCGCGGACCTGGCAGTACCCGGCCCTCGGGACGCCGAACTGGTTGTGTTGGCCGCGGCGTGGCTCGGGCGCGCCCGGCTGCTCGACAACGTCGAGCTGAATCGGCCCGCACCAGGCTGAACCCCGGGGTTTACGCGCGTCTCTGATAACGGTTTCCGGCAGTCCGGAGGGGGTCGTTCGGGAGGGCGCACACCGGCCTGGCTGCGCGGATTCCAACCGCGGTTCGGGCGCGCCCCGGCCGGTGGAATTTGAACGAGGCGGTGTAAAACCGGATAATGGCACATTATGCTGGCGAGCAATGCCATCCTGGGTACGAATTTCTAGAGGCGATCCCATGCACAGAACCCTGCTGCGGGCCAAGCTGCACCGGGTCCATGTGACCCATTCGGAGCTCGATTACGAAGGCTCGGTGGCCATCGATGGACGTCTCCTGGATGCAGCCGACATCCACGAGTACGAGCGCATCGAGGTCTACAACGTGCGCAATGGCGAACGGTTCAGCACCTATGCCATTCGCGCCCAGGACGGATCCGGAATCATTTCGGTGAACGGAGCTGCCGCCCACAAGGCCAAGCCGGCGGATATCCTGATCCTGTGCGCCTATGGCAGCGTCGATGAAAAGGAGCTGGCAGCGTTCAAACCGCGTCTTGTATACGTCGACGAGCACAACCGCATCACCCACACGCGCAACGCGATACCGGTGCAGGTGGCCTGACCCCGGCGGGGCGGCGGCCCGCTGTCGCCGGTTCCGATTTCCCGGAACGCCAGGGTGCTGTCGGGACTGATGCGCAGATCGTCGAAGAACTTTCTGCACGCATCCAGCGACGGCTCGCGTATCGCGGAGTTCATGCCGAACGCACCCGCCCACCACCTCTGTGCACCCGGTCTGATCCCCGCTTCTCGCTATCGGTCTTGTCGATGACGTCCGATCCAAAGCGATCAAGTGCCCCCGGCGAACACTGGCCAACCCCGCCCGCACGGGAATACGGCGAAGGGCGGTAGCGGTGAGGCGGGAGCCCGCACTGTCCGAGTGCCAGGAAGCCTGCATGTCGGGCCGCTGCATCCGCTGGCGAAACACGCGGCTTCGCGCGCCAGCGGCGCCCTGACCGTCGTGCGGATCCGGGACCGGCGGATGCCGTCAGATCCTGCTGCGTGCCGATGAGCCGTCGCCGGCTTCATACCAGTGGCGGGTGCGGGTGACCACCCACACCACTGCAAGCATGACCGGCACTTCGATCAGCACTCCGACCACGGTGGCCAGCGCTGCGCCGGAGTTCAGTCCGAACAGTCCGATGGCCGTGGCCACTGCAAGCTCGAAAAAGTTGGATGCACCGATCAAGGCCGAGGGACACGCAACGGCGTGGGATTCGCCCAGGGCGCGATTGCCCAGGTAGGCAAGCGAGGCGTTGAGCACCACCTGTGCCAGGATCGGCACGGCAAGCAGGACGATCACCAGCGGCTGCGCGAGAATCTGGGTGCCCTGGAACGCGAACAGCAGCGCCAGGGTGGCGAGCAGCGCAACCATCGATGGCCGGGCGAGCGCATGCATCGCAGCGTCGAAGCGGGCGGGACCGCGTGCCAGGAGAATGCGGCGCGCGCCCTGGCCGATGGCCAGCGGAACCAGCAGATAGACCAGCACCGAAGTCGTCAGCGTTGCCCACGGCACGGAGATCGACGAAAGCCCCAGCAGCAAAGCGACGATGGGCGTGAAGGCAAACACCATGATCATGTCGTTGAGCGCGACCTGGCTCAGGGTGAACAGCGCATCGCCGCCCGACAGGCGGCTCCAGACGAACACCATCGCGGTGCAGGGCGCGGCAGCCAGCAGGATCAGACCGGCGACATAACTGTCGATCTGCCCCGCCGGCAGCAGCGGGGCGAAAAGGTGGCGGATGAACAGCCAGGCGAACAGCGCCATCGAGAAGGGCTTGATCAGCCAGTTGACGACGAGCGTCACGGTGATGCCGCGGCCGTGACGCCGCACCTCGTGCAGGGCGCTGAAGTCGACCTTGGCAAGCATCGGCACGATCATCACCCATATCAGCGCCGCCACCGGCACGTTGACCTGGGCGATCTCGAGCCCCGCGAGCGCGGCGAAAGCCCGCGGAGCGAGTTTTCCGAGAACGATCCCGGCGGCAATGGACAGGATCACCCACAGACTGAGGTAGCGCTCGAACCGTGACAGGATCCCGCCGGCAACGGCGCGGCCAGCAGTTTCGCATTGCACGCTCACGCCCGGTCCTCCGTCACGCCGGGTGCAGTCCGGTCGCTGTCGGCGCGTGCCGTAATCGCCCGCAGCGCGTGCGCCAGCGAAACCGAATCCAGCTCCGCGAGCGGCAGCGCGAGCAACATTCCGATACGCCGGCGCAGCAGCGCATGGGCTTCCTCAAAAGCACGGCGCTTGTGCTGCACGTTGCCCGGCACAGCCGCCGGATCCGGCATGCCCCAGTGGGCATGCGCCGGCCGTCCCGGCCAGACCGGGCAGGCTTCCGCCGCGGCCGAGTCGCAGACCGTGATGATCAGGTCCATCGCCGGTGCGCCCGCCTGGGCATACTCGTCCCAGGACTTGCTGCGCAATCCTTCAGTGGGCCAGCCCATGCGCTGGACGATCTCCAGGGCGAACGGATTGATCTGGCCTGCCGGCCGGCTGCCAGCCGAGTAGGCGCGCAGGCGTCCATCGCCGAGCGCGTTCAGGGTGGCTTCGGCCAGGATGCTGCGCGCCGAGTTGCCGGTGCACAGGAACAGCACGTTGCGGAAATTCGGATTCACCGGTCGATCTTCCCTGGTCCGGAGAAGGTCGGCGCAATGCAGGTCGGCATGCCTCGGGTCCGGTGGCCGGCCGCACCCGGACCGCAGCGCACGGAACTGTCCCGGGCCATCATTCCGGACCACTCCCGGTTGTGACGGGAGACGACACCCCACCACAAACCGGGTCGGACATGGGCAGGCAAGGGTTCCCGCCGCAACAGTTCTCGGTGAGGTAGGCCAGCAGCCCGTTCATGACTTCGAACTGTGCGGCGTAGATCACATAACGCCCTTCCTGTCGGGCGCTGACGAGTCCAGCATGTGCCAGCTCCTTGAAATGGAAAGACAGAGAAGAGGGTGCGATGCCGGTGACCTCGCCGACTTTACCGGCTGCCAGGCCGGCAGGCCCGGCCTGCACGAGGGCACGGAATACTGCCAGGCGCGAGGCATGGCCCAAGGCGGAGAGCGCGGCCGCAGCCGTTTTTATTTCCATATTTCAAGTATTATTTAAATATTGAATGAAGTCAATT
This sequence comes from Pseudomonadota bacterium, assembly GCA_021785795.1. The sequence goes on along the minus strand of JAJYEK010000223.1, from coordinate 1,615 downwards.
GTTGATCTGCGGCCATCCCCAGCCATGAAGCGCGCCCTAATTTGTGCACCCGCAGCACAGTGCCGGGCTGTGCGGAAGGGATGTGTGGGGTTGGATCGCGCGCGGCCTTCAGCCGGTATCGGTTACGAAACAATGGGATGCAATGCCTGCGATGATGCGCGATAATGAAGGCGCTTATCGGTTCAGCGAGAGTCTGGGTGAGGCAGCCAGTCTTTTGATAGTACTTCCGGGACGTCGGCCATCCGGCGGGGCGTCCGTCCCGCCTCGATCAGGATCATGGCCGCGCGTCGGCGCAAAATACGTATTTTAAGTCGAAGGGGTGTGGGTATGCGCGTATTGGCGGGCGACATCGGGGGCACCAAGACACTGCTTGAGGTTGCCGATGTCGGCGTGAGCGCGCGCCGTGTCCTCGCGCAGGGACACTATCCAAGCACGGAGTACGACGGCCTGCTGCCGATGATCCGGGAGTTTCTCGGTACCGCCGGTGCCGGGACGGCGGCGTCCCTGCATAGCGCATGTTTCGGAGTCGCCGGGCCGATCGTCGATGTCAGTACCGGCCAGTGTGCAAGACTCACGAATCTGCCGTGGGAAGTCGATACCGCAGTTTTGGCGCACGGGCTTGGCATCACGCGTGTGCGCCTGATCAACGACTTCCAGGCTGTCGGTTATGGTATCGAGGCACTGGGGTCCGGCGACCTTGCGGTGCTTCAGGAAGGCAGCGAGATCGCGCAGGCGCCGCGGGCGGTCATCGGCGCAGGGACCGGTCTTGGGGTCGGCATCCTCGTTTGGCAGCACGACCACTACGAAGCGATTCCGACTGAAGGGGGGCATGCAGACTTCGCACCGACGAATGGGCCGCAGCTGGATCTGTTACGCAGCCTGATGGACCGCTTCGGCCGTGTGTCCTGCGAGCGCCTGCTCTCCGGACCCGGGCTTGTGAACATCTACTCCTTTCTCTGTGCCGGCGCCGCGGAAGCCGCGCGGTTGCAGGCAGTGATTGAAGCGCAGGACCCGGCAGCCGCCATTGCGCGTGCCGCGCAGGAACAGCGCGATGCGCTCGCGGTCCGCGCCATGGACATGTTCGCCGAAATCTACGGTGCGCAGGCCGGCAATCTTGCGCTGACCTGTCTTGCGCGCGGCGGGGTATACATAGCCGGCGGGATTGCCCCCAAGATCATCGACATGCTGAAAACGTCGGGATTTCTCCGTGCCTTCAATGACAAGGGGCGCATGTCGGCAGTGACGGCGGCCATGCCGGTGCGTGTGGTGATGAACCCCGGGGTCGGAATCATCGGCGCCGCGCTTGCGGCCGGCCGGCTGTGAGAGACGGCTTCCGTCGACCGGTGCGGCCCGGGGCCGCACACCGCGCGAAGGCCGGGCTGCACGGAGCCGGTCGAGCCGGTGCCGATGTTCAGGGCGGATGCCCTTCCTGGAATATCCGGTAGTCGATGTCGGGGAACAGGTTGTCGCGCGCCGCGATTTCGCGCAGGTAGCACCCGTCGAAGCGGGTCTGCTCCGCCATGTCCGCGCAGCGGTGAAACCGGTGGATGTGCGTCTTGAAGCGGCGGACCGCGTAGTCCACGGCGGTGCCGGTTTTCATGATGAAGGACCAGTC
>JAJYEK010000222.1 GCA_021785795.1 Pseudomonadota bacterium | reverse complement strand
CTATTTCGGGATGTTGGTGCCGGTAAATATTTCGACCACTTCTCGCTGCAAGCGCTGCGTGACCGTCTTCCAGTCGTGGGGCGCGAGATCGCTTTCAGTGATGCCGAACAGGTAATTGTTCAGGTTGAAATCCTTCAGCATCATCTTGGTATGAAAGATGTTTTCCTGATAGACGTTGACATCAATGGCCTGATAACGGCCGAGCGTGGCCCGGTCGATGAAGTTCTGCACCGAGTTGATCTTGTGGTCGATGTAATGCTTGACACCGCGCACGTCACGCGTGAACCCGCGCACCCGGTAATCGATGATGACGACGTCGGACTCGAAGGTATGGATCAGGTAATTCAGGGCGCGCAGCGGTGAAATGCGTCCGCAGGTCGATACGTCGATGTCGGCACGGAAGCTGCTGATGCCGTTATCCGGATGGCTCTCCGGATAGGTATGCACCGTGATATGGCTCTTATCGAGATGTGCCACCACTGCGTCCGGCAGCGGGCCGGGCGCCTCGGGATTGAGCGGCTCCTCCGCGATCGGCAGTTCCGAAATGAGCATCGTCACGCTCGCCCCTTCCGGATCGTAGTCCTGGTGGGCTATGTTGAGGATATTCGCCCCAATGATCCGCGCCACTTCCGTCAGGATGTCGGTCAGACGCTCCGCGTTGTACGCCTCGTCAATGTATGAAATGTATTCGCGTTGCGCCTTCTCACTGTGCGCATAGCATATGTCATAGATGTTGAAGCTCAGGGTCTTGGTCAGATTGTTGAAGCTCTCGAGCTTGAGCTTCCTGAGCGGTTGAATCAGATCAGCCAACGCTTACATCCTCCGGATAATACGACCAAACGCACATCATAATGCGCTTTGTAGGCCAGAACACCGCGTAATGCAATACTGCTGGTCATGTGATGCTGCGAACCATGCGCAGTGCCTGCCGGTAGCGCTCGTCGCTTTCCAGGTCCCTGCGGCTATAGGAATGCCGTCCGTGCATGCGCACCAGTCTCAGATGGGATACCGGGTTGTCATACACCCCCAGTCCATCGAGGACCCGGGCGGCCGAGTGCGGATCATTACAGACCAGCACCATGTCACATCCCGCTCCGAGGGCTGCCTGCGCCCCGGCTAGCACGTCACCGGCCACCTTGGCGCCCTCCATGGAAAGATCGTCACTGAAAATCACCCCCTGGAACTCAAGACGCCGACGCAACACGTCTTTCAACCAGAACCCGGAAAATCCCGCCGGGAGCGCATCCACGCGCGGATAGACGACGTGCGCCGGCATGATGCCCGCCAGTCCGTAATGGATCATGCGCGCAAAAGGCAGCACATCCTCGGCAAAAATATCCTCGAATAGTCGTTCGTCCCTTGGCACCGCCACATGGGAATCGGCTTCGACACCTCCGTGCCCCGGAAAGTGCTTGCCGGTAGCCGCCATGCCGGCACGCGCCATGCCGATCATATAGGCATGGGCGATATCAGCCACCACCTCGGGATCGGAGTGAAAGGCGCGGTCGCCGATTACGCGGCTCAGCCCACGGTCCAGGTCCAGCACGGGCGCAAAGCTGAAATCCACACCTGCCGCGCGCAGCTCGCACGCCATCAGCCAGCCACAGGCTTCCGCCAGGCGCCGGGCGCGCTGCGCGCCCTCCCCGTACAGCGCCCCGAGGCGGGCGGCCGGCGGCAGCGCCGTGAAACCCTCGCGGAATCGCTGGACACGGCCACCCTCATGGTCCACAGCCACCAGCAGACTCGGTTCCCGCAGCGCATGAATGGCCCGCACCAGTTCTTCGAGCTGAGGTGGAGAATCGTAGTTGCGGCTGAACAGGATGACGCCCCCGACCAGCGGGTGGCACAGCCGCTCGCGTTCCTCGGCACTGAGCGAGGTATCCGCGAGATCGATCATCACCGGGCCCAGGGACATGTCAGCCGTCCGCGCGGATATGCACTTTGGTGCCGGCCGGCACCCGCTCGAACAGCTCGATGATCTCGCTGTTACGCATCTTGATGCAGCCACGCGAACTCGGAATGCCCATCGGATCCTCGTCCGGACAGCCGTGGATATAGACGTAGCGGCGCATGGTATCGACACGGCCCAGGCGATTGCGGCCCGGCTCCAGGCCGCTCAGCCAGAGGATGCGCGTCAGAATCCAGTCGCGGCCCGGAAAGTCGCGGCGCAGCTGCGGGGTGTAGATCTCGCCGGTCGGTCGGCGCGAGACCAGCACCGCGCCGGCGGGCAGACCGGCGCCGATCTTGGCGCGGATGACATGCCAGCCGCGGGGCGTGCGCTCGCTCCCGTTCTCCTCGCCAACGCCCTTGCGCGCACTGGCAATACGGAACTGCATCAGCACCGCCCCCCGGGCATCGCGCAGCGTGAGCATCTGACTTGCAATTTCGACTTCAATGATCATGGACCGGCCGGTGGCGTCGCTTCGAACAGCGCCACCGATTCCACGTGCGATGTGTGGGGGAACATGTCCAGCACGCCGGCACTGGCCAGCCGGTAGCCCTTGACGTGCACCAGAACTTCGCTGTCGCGCGCCAGCGTGCCGGGATTGCACGATACGTAGACGATCCGCCGCGGCCCGGATCCGTCCGCCGGCAGCCGCTTCACCACGTCCATGGCCCCGGTGCGGGGCGGATCGAGAAGCCACTTGTCGAAACGCTCGCCGCCCCACGGAGCGGATCCGTCCTGCATATACAGGTCCGCGGCGCGGAACTCCGCGTTGGCAATGCCGTTGTGGGCGGCATTTGCCCGCGCCTGCTCGACCAGCGAGACGTCGCCCTCGATGCCCAGCACGCGGCGCACGCGGCGCGCCAGCGGCAAGGTGAAATTCCCCAGCCCGCAGAACAGGTCGAGCAAGGCTTCGTCCGCACACGGCTGGAGCAACTCGAGCGCCCGGGCGACCAGGGCCTGATTGATCCCGGCATTGACCTGGATGAAATCGACAGGCCGGAAACGCAGTTCGATATCCTGGTCCGGCAGGCGGTAGGCAAGTGCTGCGTCCTGCGGCCACAGGGGCGCGACGGAAGCCGGACCGCCGGGCTGCAGGTAGACCTGCGCCGAGTGCCGTTGTCCGAACTCAAGCAGCTGCGCCAGATCGTCTCCAGTCAGCGGCTCGAGGTGTCGGAAGACGAGCGCCAGAGACGGCGCGGAGCCGACCGGATCGCCGACCGCCACTTCGATCTGCGGCATGCGCTCCGGACGCGACAGACGGGCGATCAGGGCACGAAGCTCTGGCAGCAATGCCGACACGCCCTCATCCAGGACCTCGCAGGATTCCAGCGGCGTGATGAAGGTGTGGCGCTTCTCGCGAAACCCCACCAGGACTCCGCCCTTCTTGGGCACCACACGCACGCCGAGGCGGGCCTTGCGCCGGTAGCCCCATACCGGCCCATGCAGCGGGGGCAACCACGCGGCGGGGTGCACCTTGCCGATATGCGCCAGGCTGTCGCGCAACACCTGCTGCTTTTCCCGCAGCTGGGCTTCGGGGCGCAGATGCTGCAGGCTGCATCCGCCGCAGACGCCGAAATAGCGGCAGCGGGGCGCCACCCGGTCGGGGGACGGCACCAGGATTTCGAGCACGCCGCCGGTATCGTAATTTCGCTTCTTGTTGTGATAGCGGAACCGTACCTCGTCGCCGGGTAGCGCGCCTTCGATGAATACCGTCTTTCCGGCAAGCCGGGCGACTCCGTTGCCCTCGTAGTCGAGGGATTCGATGCGGGCCACGGCGGTATCACCGTGCATGCTCGGCGGCACGGACGACGGGGCAAATGCGGCACGGCGGTTCGGCATGGCTCGGGCTACCCGGTCACGCGGCAGGCACGTGTGCAACGGCTGATGCCGCCGGGCAGAACGCGTCGCTGCGCCTCAGGCCATTACACATCAGCGCCACGCCTGCAGAAAGGCGCGCCAGTGCGGCCGGTCCTCGGAGCCCAACAGCGTACGCACGCGCTGCACCTCGGTATCCCAGGCGGCAGCGTCGAGGTTGCCCCGGATGAACTCGAACCGCAGGTACACCAGGTAGGTATTCAGCACGTCGGTCTCGCAATAGCGGCGGATCTCTTCGATTTTCCCGGCCTGAAACTGCTCCCAGACCTCGGAGCCATGCATGCCGAGCTTTCCCGGCAGTCCCAGCAGCTGGGCGATCTCGTCGAGCGGGGCCACAGCCCGTGCCTGATAGCCAGAGAGCACATCCATCAGGTCAGTATGGCGCGCATGGAAACGGCTGAGATAATTGTTCCACTTGAACTCGCGGTCATCTTCACCGGTGTCCCAGTAGCGGGGCGCGCTGATTCCATGCAGCAGCGCCCGGTAGTGCAGCACGGGCAGATCGAATCCACCGCCATTCCAGGAAACCAGCGTCGGCGTGTACTTCTCGATGCCGTCAAAAAACCGCCGGATGAGTTCCGCTTCGCCCGAATCCGGCTCACCAAGCGACCACAGCCGCAGGCTGTCGGCATGCCGCAGCACCGCCGAGATGGCGACTACGCGGTGCAGGTGATGGCGCAGAAATTCCGAGTCTCCGGTCTGTTCCCTGCGCTTGTGAAACATGACTTTAGCGACGTCGGCATCGCCCAGGCCGTCGAGCCGGTAAAGACGTCGACCCGATTCGGTATCGGGAACGGTCTCGATGTCAAAAACCAGTATGTTCATGATCTGTCCGCACCGCCGCGGTCACCCCGAAGCCGACCCTTATCCCGGATCAGTCCGGGAACACCCCGGTCGACACATAGCGGTCGCCCCGGTCGCACACGATCGTCACCACGGTCGCATTGCGCAACTCGTCAGCCAGGCGCAGCATGGCGGCCACCGCCCCGCCCGAGGAGATTCCGCAAAAGATCCCCTCTTCGGCCGCCAGCCGGCGGGTCATCGTCTCGGCCTCCTGCTGCGATACCTCCAGCACCCGGTCAACGCGCCGCGGCTCGAATATCTTCGGCTGGTACGCCTGCGGCCAGCGGCGGATGCCCGGAATCGACGAACCTTCCGTAGGGTGGACCCCGACGATCTGGATCGCTGGATTCTGTTCCTTCAGATAGCGTGACGTGCCCATGATCGTTCCGGTGGTGCCCATCGAGCTGACCAGATGGGTGATCTCGCCCCCGGTGTCGCGCCAGATCTCGGGTCCGGTGCCGCGGTAATGCGCCTCCGGATTGTCCGGATTGGAGAACTGGTCCAGCACCCGGCCCTTGCCCTGCGTCTCCATGGTCCGCGCCAAATCGCGCGCGCCTTCCATGCCCTCGGCGCGCGAGACCAGCACGATTTCGGCACCGAACGCCTTCATGACCGCCCGCCGCTCGACGCTCATGTTTTCCGGCATGATCAGGACCATGCGGTAGCCCTTCACGGCTGCCACCATGGCCAGCGCGATGCCGGTATTGCCGCTGGTCGCCTCGATCAGCGTATCCC
>JAJYEK010000221.1 GCA_021785795.1 Pseudomonadota bacterium | reverse complement strand
GCAAATACGTCACCGAATTTATGGGCCAGGGTACTTAGTCTCTCTTGACAACGAGAGCCTATTTCTCTAGGTTTATAACTAGAACGAACGTTCGTTTTAGAATGTTCGTTACAGAACACACATTCACATGTAACACATTGGAATGGAACCGGTATTTCTAAACCCATGAATAGGTACTGAGTGGGTTGCCTGCCCAGAGAGTTGCCTGTGTCGGTGGCCCCGTACCTGGAGGAACGGTGATGATCAAAGAAATGACAAAGGTACAAAGGGTCCTTCGTGTTCTGCTTTTTGCGCTCGCGTGTGTGCCTGTTTCGGCATTTGCGCAAGGCAACGGCGGCAGTCGCGCGCTAGACGGGCACTCAACGGCCTATTACCAGCACCACACGTTCAAGGTGGTATTTGAGGTTCCGGCAAATCCGAAGCTGTGGCCCGCTGTCGCATTAGTGGTTACGCATAACCTGGTCAGCATGATGGGCCATAACGTGCATGTGAAAGCCATCATGGTGGCGCCAGGACCGGCGATCCATTATTTCATGAGCCAGTTCAACGCAGGCGATTATAAGCGTCTTGAAAGATTGCATGAACTCGGCGTCCGCTTTGTCGCATGCAATGCAGCTCTAGTGGCTTTTCACGTAAAAAGAAATCAGCTGTTCCCGTTTGTCGGGGTCGCGTACCCAAGCGGAGTGGTGTATTTGCTGAAGAAACAGGCCCAGGGATATTCCTACTACGTCTGGTCATGATCTCAGTTTGAGGTAAGAAATCAGTAGCCCCAAAGCTATAGATAGACTGAGCGATCACAGCCATGCCGTTGGGCGGGGTAGCAATCAAACCTTATGGCGGGAGAATTAAAAATGAACCGATTTTCGACCATTATCTCAATACTGCTAGCGTGTGGTGCCATGACTTTGTCGGCCATGGCGAGGGCGGAAGCCCAGACGCACACTACCATACGGGTATTTGCTTCAGACGCGACCGAAAAGCCGGTGCGTCAGATCGGTTATATATTCGAGAAAGAACACCCCAATGCAAAGTTGCATTACGAGTTTTCCGCTTCTGGCGTCTTCTATATAGCCATTGTGCAAGGGGTTCCTCCTGACATCTACATTTCCGCGGGCAACAAATATCAGGATAAACTGACAGATAAGGCCAGCATCGGGCTCCCGCGCACCATCGCGTACGATTCTCTGTCAGCAGCCACCCCTTGTTACAATCCGGTACAAGACGGACCGAAAGAGGGTCTTACGGAATCAAACGTCATCAGTTTGATGACAAATAAAAATATCAGCCTTGCGGTAGCCAGACCGACTTTGAGTCCTGCGGGAGATTACACGACGAAAATGTTCGATATGATTAATCGGAAGGACCCGGAAGCGTTACCGGCGCTAGGACGTGCTCGCAAGGTTCTGAGTCCCGCCCAGATCTTTCCCTTGCTTGCCCAGCAGAAAGCTGATTTGGGCATAGTCTACTCGTCCCAGGTCGCAGCTCTAAAAAGGCAGGCAGGCTGCGTCAACGCGGTGACGATCCCAAGACCCTACAACATGCGTGTGCCATTTACTATCTCGGTATTGAACAAATCACCGTTCCATTTTGTGAGCCCCGAAAGGCGCAGCCTAGATCAGGCATTTCAACGCCTGGTGCTGTCTCGCGAAGGGCAGTCAATCCTGAAACAGTGGGGGTTTGTGCCAGCAAAATAGTTATGGGCAGGAATCCCGGGCGGGGATCATCGTCACGTTGATCCCCGCCTCGTTTCGGTGCGATATCTCGAAAACAGGATGTGCGGCGGATGATCGCGCTTGAGCTCATTTGCAGTCTAAGCATAACTACGACAATGCTCAGCGATGTCATTCCCTGCCTGAACGGCTCAGGTACTCCGAGCAATGGGAGATTCGCCTGGACACATAAGCTTGGCCTGCAATTTGCGTAGGCTGGGCGCGGAGGTTTTTCATGGTGGTTTCGCAGAATCAAGAACGGGCGGGTGGCGCGGCGAGGGACGGCATCGCACAGATCGAAGTGCCATTGTCTCGTGCGCAGGCCGAAGCATTTGCCACCGTGCTTTGGTCGCTGACTTGGCGCGATCTAGAAGCGCTTGCTTCCAACGCAATGGAGGCCCGCCTGGTGTTTGAGGCCGTTGACCAGCTCCGAGCCACGTTGGCGCTCTCCGGTTTCATGGGCCAACTGGGAGGGAGTGGAACGCCGCGATCCAAAAGCCCTGCAAAAAAGAAAAAGAAGTAAACATTGACCGGCACCAGAAACACCAGAGCAGAGATCGCGGCAGAAAAACCCGTATTGTTACTGGCTACCGCGACCAGCGTGCGGTTCTGGAAATTTAGGGGTTCCCGCAATGCGCGTGCGCAACGTCAATGAATAGGTCTTGTAGCCGCCCCAGCCGAAGGATCGTCGAGTGAACGATCGACCGAGGCAGGCTGCCAGCGGCGCCGGGGCGGCCATTACTTCTAAACAGCGGTTGTCGCCGGTTTAATTTCCGCCGGCGCGTATAGGGTGAGGGGGCAATCGAGACCAGACCCACGCAGATGCGCGACATCACCGAGCTCGCGCGAAGGCTCGAATCTGACCGGCGCATAGCAGAACTGTCAGTGGCCCCAGGGAAATTGCCGCTGCCCGTGCGGTTGAGGCGGTTGCGTCGGTAGAAAACCGCTCCGACGTTTGCATTGCAACTGACCTGGCCTGCTCGCAAATAGGATCTCATCGGTAAAAACGTCAGAAGCCTCTTGCTGGGTCATTGAAGATAGAAGTCATGGGCCGAGGCAGGCCGAAATTCAGCAATTTAGCACTGTTCGGCCCCGGCCTGTGTGGCTGGCAGCGCCGGTTAACATTCTAAATATGGATCCTTGTTTTGGTAGTACTAATCGATCTCTGCGCGATGTTGTTGGATTACCCGCAAGCATCTGTCCGAAAGTGTGAACCCCGTTTCCACGCACATTCCGAGCGGTTGCGCCCACATTCCATTTATCGGCATCCCGGCTATCTGGCGGGCTGTATGCGACCAGCTAACGCTGTGTATAATCCAGCCCCGAACACCGGCCGCGGGCCGGCGATAATCACTGAAGATCCAACAAGAGTTATGCATACTTTGCGCACACGGTTACAGCATTTCCTCGGCATCGAGCGCGAAACAGTTAGCGGAGCCGAAAAACTTGTTTCAACGCTGGGCGGCGTTCTGAGTATCGTCCTTGTAGTTTCCATAGCGTATAAGGTCCTGGGCAAGACCGGGGCGGTCTTGATCATACCGTCAATGGGCGCCTCGGCAGTGCTTATGTTTGCTGTGCCACATGGCCGTCTGTCCCAGCCGTGGTCGGTGCTCGGCGGCCATCTGGTGTCGGCCATTGTGGGTGTCGCCTGTTACCAGCTCGTGCCTGCGCCATTTCTGGCTGCCGGTCTCGCAGTGGGTTTAGCGATTGGCGCGATGCACCTGCTGAGTTGCATTCATCCCCCGGGTGGCGCTACAGCGTTGGCTGCGGTCATCGGCGGACCTGCGATTCACGCCTTGGGTTACGACTACGTCCTTATGCCAACGCTTCTTAACGTGACGGTCATGCTGGCCGTTGCCATATTTTTCAACGGTGTATTTCCGTGGCGTCGGTATCCAGCTAGTATGATGCGCTTTACGGATATGCCCGGAACCGGACGCAGTCGTGCGGCGCGGCTATTGGACAAGCACAATATCGAGCAGGCGCTCGGGGACATGGACTTGATAGTGGATATCGCGACCGAGGACCTGCAACGCCTTTTTGCGCTAACTCTGGAACATGCCGAAAAACAACATGTCACGCCGGGGCAGGTGCGTCTGAATCACTATTACACAAATGGCAAACATGGTACCGATTGGTCCGTCCGGAAAATTATCGGTGAATCTATTTCTCCGGATCCCGAAAAGCACATGGTGACCTACCGGATTGTCGAGGGGCGAGGGCTGCACAGGACTAACAGTTGTACACGTGTCGAGTTTGCCCAATGGGCGGCGCGTCGAGTATTCCCGAATCAGGCGTTGGTGCAGAGCGCGAGTAACAAGCAGACCAAACAGCTATGAAGGCGGCTAACCCGCCATAAAAATCATCAGGCTAAGTCTCTTACGCGATAATTCCCGTCGATCTGCATCATTAATTATCAACGGTACTATGCGGATTTCATTGTCTCTCTGTCGCCATCTCCGCTGGGCCCAGTTGGCGTAACAGCGGGGTTTGGCGATTCGTCTAGAATCGATCAGTGGCAGTCAGCCAGAGTGGCGATCGTGAAAAGTGTTCCGCGGCCAAAGCAGATTGTTTACGTTAATCTGTCAGACCGTAATCCATGATCAGATTAATGACTTTCTTGTCCGCTGTGGTCTTCCGACATCCTATAAATGTCGGAGTCTCTGAGGCAACAAGACTCAAATGAACGCTTCCTGATTTCATTGGTCGCTTTGCCGTGATAGTGCCAATTCGCCCACTAAAAATCAGGCTTCCCGCAACCAAGTGTGTTACCGCGCCGCGCCATGACTGTTTTGTCCGATTTCCGGTTAGTCGCGGTAGCTACCTTGGGTGCCAGTGCCTCTCAGAAAGCAATCATTCAGTAGAATGCCGCCGTTGAACGGCGAAGATACGACAAATAGAGGAAACAGTGCGCTTCTCCGGATCTGCTCCGAGGGCTTGTTATGCCTCGGCTGCCCGTGCAGCAATATTTTCGTTTTGACACTTCGCCATGATGGTTGGCAACAGTGTGCAAAACGTCTTCATAGATACCCATGTGCAATCGCGATGTTGAAGCGCAAGGCAGTGGCAAGAAATCGATTTCGAAAATGGAAACGGTGCCGTAGATAATTAGACAGCGTGTATCCAAAATGAACGTGCTGCAGCCGCGCTCCCGCGCCTCTTGCCAGAGTCGGGACATAAGGTGCCACCATGGCCGAGACCGCGCAAGGTCTCATCGGTCACCAGATCGCCTACATAGAGGTGGCGACCATGCACCAGGTTCTCCTGCATCCGAAAACCAGCCAGAGCGATCACTTGCGGACCCTCAAACAGCGCCAGCAATGGGTTGGCGGTGCCAGCGGGCGACGAACTCACTTTCGGAGGCCAAATGTGTGGGCGTAACTGCGCCGTCAGCGTAGCAGTGGCGAACGCTGACCTCGTCATCGACGTATTGCAACGTACTTGTCGACGCTCCCGTCGTAAAACTCCAGGTGAGAATCGCCCCGACTGTATGGGTGGGTCGAAACGCGGCGCACCGGCGATCCGATTCCCGGAATTGATCGCGCTCACCGCAGCTGCCAGAAAGATGATCCCTGTCTCGGAGAACTGTGCCTGCAGTCCGACATAAGGCGCCTCGGAGCCGCTCTGCACGGTCATGGACGTCAGTGCCTCGGTCCACGCCAATGCGGTTCGCTCCCGTGCCGAGAATACGCCCGCCTCCTGCCAGGCCGAAACCAGATCGAGCTTGGCGC
>JAJYEK010000220.1 GCA_021785795.1 Pseudomonadota bacterium | reverse complement strand
CACCCCCACGTATTCATCGTGGCTCAACCAGGTGGAACTGTGGTTCGCCAAGATTGAGCGCGACGTCATCGCCCGTGGCGTCTTTACCTCGCTGCCCGATCTCAAGCGAAAGCTCATGCGATATATCTGCCACTACAACAAGCAACCCAGGCCCGTGAAGTGGAAGTATTTCGATTCTTCGAAAAGAATCACTACCGAATCAATTGGTACAGTCCACTAGTCCTAGCTAATTGATCATTTTCTCCATGATTGCCGTGACCCATTGAATTCAAAGTGTCTCTCTGTGCCGGATATTCATTATCACAATCGGCGGCTCAAGCGTCAGTGTTTGCCGTGATGCCGGAATGCGGCTGGCCCTGCCGACAGGTGTAGGCCATTATTCCGAATGACCTAAATATAGGCGCAGTTTAGTCAGAGGATCCACCGAATTTGGATCAGTTGCGTATCTTCCTAAGCAGGCGACCGCTCCATGCCCGGAGCCTCATTCTGATGGTACTGAGCAATCGATCATCGGGCAGGCGGCCAGAATTGCTGTCAGACCAGGGCGCATACTGCCGCCCGGCAGACCTAGCAGCTGACTGCGATTTGTTTAACACAGTGCCAATGAGGTTGGTGTTCTGAACCAGCAGCTCAGTTGCGCGTTCGATCTCGTGTGCCGACGTACGCCCTTCTTCGACTACGAGCAGCGCCGCATCGACATAGGGTGAAAAAGCCAGGGTGTCGGCGGTGGACAGCAGCGGAGGCAGATCGAACAGAACTATGCGTGAACTGTAGCGGGTTTTCAGTTCTTCCACCAGTCGGGCCATTTTTGGCGAATTGAGCATTTCGGAAGAATGCTCCAGCGGGCGTCCGCCGGGGAGAATGACGAATCGTCCGATGCCAGATGGATGAATAAGCAGGTCCGAAAGTGGCACGTCCTCTGTCAGATAGTCGCTTAGTCCGCGTGCCGGATTGATTCCGAAATAGCTGTGTATGTTCGGGTTGCGTAGGTCTGCATCAACCAGCAGCACTGTGTAGTCCACTTCCTTTGCCAGACTGATGGCCAGATTAATCGCAGTAACGGTTTTACCCTCATGGGTGCCGGCGCTTGTTATCGCCAGCGCATTCCACTGCTTTTCGCGTAGACGCTGAAGTACTTGGGTTCGCAGGATTGCATAGGCGTCGGTGAACCCACCCGGCTCAACCGCGGTGATGACGCGCATCTCGCGCAGAAATTTTACCGGAACCTCTTCGGTGCGGGTATGGGTGTACATGATCTGCCCGGCGGGGGCGACTCCCTCGGCAGCAGCGAATGTGGCAGGTGTGCCACCCATGTTGACCCGTTCTTCACGCGCTTTTTCCAGCGCCTGCTTGATACGTTCCATATTCAATCGACTCCGGATTGCATATGATTTGAAAGACGCCACGCAGCATGCCTGTATGCAGTGACGATCCTGTTAACCATGTTTATAGAACAGTCGACAGGGCACAGTCCAAGGTTCCGCCATTGTCTAGGTGTGGGCGCGGGCGCGTAGGCCGTCTAGAACTCGGAAATAATCCGCAACCCTTTGAACCATAGTATATCCCATGGAATCCACAGGAACTGGACCAGCAAAACGACGGCGATTAGCCCTACCAGTACCGAGATCCGTGCCAGTTTCCTGTGCTGCTGGCGACGGGCATGGTCAGTGCTGTTTTCGATGTAAGGGATCACGGAAAGCGGAGTTTCTCCAAAGAGCGTCGTTAGGTCGCGAGTACTGTGGACCGATTTATCCAGGTTTTCTGCAATCGCGGCGTAACCTATGCCGCCGCCAAGGGAAAACATGAAGCCGATAATGATGATGGCGACGCGATTAGGTTTCGCCGGTTTCTGTGGCAGGTCCGGCGGATCAATCAGCGAAAGACGTTCACCCTCCTGGTCTTTTTCCATCTGTTCACCGATCCGGGCGTCCATCTGCTTGCTCTTGAGTTTGAGGTACTGCTCTTGCGAGTTCTCGTAATCACGCCGCAGGTCGCGGTATTTGCGCTGTACCGCTGGGGTTTCCGCAAGGTACTTCTCGAAATTGGCATTTTTGGTTCGCAGCTGGGCAAGTTGTCTGGTTGTGGTCGTAATCCGGCTCTTGACGCCCTGGAGTTCGGCGCTTAGCGTAAGATATGCAGGGTTTTGCGGCTTTTCGGGCGGCGCCTGGGGTTCCGACGCCTCCTTTTTCATACGTGCCTGCAGCGCCGACAGTTCCGCCTTGAGTTTCACGACATCCGGGTAGCTGTCCGAGTATTTGGTCCGTTCAGCTGCCAGCTTCGCTTTCAGGCTAGTAGCTTCCTTGGCCTGTGCCTGTAGGTCCGAAACGCCTCCGATCTGTTTTTTCAGGGAGGCAATTTCACGCCTGAGTCGGATGACGTCAGGATAATCGGGATAATACTTGGCACGTTTGGTCGCATACTCGGTCTCAAGTGTCTCAAGCTGACTCTGCGGATCCAGGATTGGGCGTCCATCCGAACCGATCGCGGGCATATTCGGGTCGATCTGGGCGAGCTGACCCTCCAGGAATGTCTTGCGATCCTGCAGCGAACGTAGTTCGTTGTCGGTTTCAATCAGGTCATTCTGGTTCCTGTCCAGGAGCTGCAGATTGAGCTGTTGCAGGTCCGGTAGGCTATTGAGGTGTTTTTCCTTGAAGGTAGCGATCTTCGCTTCGAGATGAGTGATGTGCGTCTGTAGCTTCTGCGTTTCGTTGGTCAAAAACTTGTAGGTGTTTGTTGCCTGCTCGGTGCGGCTTTTGAGATTCTCGTTCAGATAAAGTGTGGTCAGCTCATTGTCGACTTTCTGTGCAATGAAGGGTGTCGAGCCATCATAGGACAGTTTGAATGCAATCGTAGCCGGTCGCGGCTGACCTGTGGCCGGATCAATCACCTTGGCAGTGATCGCCTTGAGCCTGATGTCACGGCGCATCTGCTTGACAAGCTCTTCGGATGTATCCCTGCGGCGCTTGTTCGGGTACAGGCCGAACTTGTGAATCAGGTGAAGAAGGTTCGAGCGTGTTTGCACCCTTTGGCTGATGGTCTGGATGCGTTGCCAGGCGTAGGCGGTGATTGTTGAGCGAATCAGGTCTTTGGGGATCTCCTGTTCCTCAATCAGGATCGTGGCGGACGAGCGGTATACTGGCGGGATCAGGAACGTCACGACTACGGTGCT
Organism: Pseudomonadota bacterium; assembly: GCA_021785795.1. The sequence continues at coordinate 2,306 of JAJYEK010000220.1, read as the reverse complement.
GACCAGCAGGATCAGCGAAATCAATATGATCCCCTTGCGCCGACGGCGCAAGCCGGCGAGGTAATCGATCAGGTCTCTGGTTGGTTCAATCGCTTCTTCGTTCATACCCTTCGCCCATTCATAACTGCAGGAGTTGCTACGATCTGACGCCGTATTGCCGAGGTGTCCTGCTTAGCGCGTCCCAGTTCGATGCTGCTCATACATGGCGGACTCAATGCGGAGTTGCACAGGATCTATGCAAAGGCCTGCCTCTTGTGAAGCCAGTCCCGGCCACCAGGCGCAACCACCTTGATTGCTCTATGGTCCGTAACGCCGAAAGGCCCACCCGCCTTGTTCCGCCCGCTCCCATTGAACCCCACTGATTGCTTCATCATTTCCATATTCCATCGGCAAGAATGCCATCCGTATAGCCATGATGGTACAACCCCGGTTTGTGGGACATCTAGGTTACGGCTAGAGATGTTAAAGATGGGGCACCTCTTGTCTCCTCGCTATCCTTACGCGTCCGATCAATGCTTGGCGCGCACTCAGGCCAGATCTTCTGGTTATTTTCCCCGTACCTCTGTATAGCTTTTTTCATCGTAAGGGACGGTTATAGGGCATCTGGCCAGCAGGTTCATTCTATCAGGCCTTCCTGCTTTTCTCGAATGACCATGCTTTACTGATGTATTATTAGTTTATAAGCCATTAATAACTATCTGGAAATTGAAAAACGACGCCAGGCATACTCGATCCTGAGGTAGACCGTATTGTTATGGGCTCTTATGTTGTTGTTCAGGAATTTCAGGGTGATATACCGATATCCGGTCTGAACTGTAAGCCGCCGGGTCCAACGCCAGCTCAGGTCAGTTGACGCCAATTCATAGTTTTCATCGGTCAGAGTCGACACAGCATTGCCGATGGACCGAACCCGGTAACCGGCCAAAGTCAGGTCGGCATTAAGCCGCTCCGAGAGCTTGTGGTTTATTCCGAGGTCCACCGAATCCATCTGCACCTGGGTACCGATCGCGCTGGGCGTGACCTGCCGGCCCAGGGCCAGGTTGAGGCCAGTCAGCTCGAACCGCTTGCTGATCTGCGCGTTGTATAGATAGCCATTGCTTTTATAGGAATAGGACGTATTCGCGGTCTGACTGCAGGTCCCGACAAACTGGCCCGTGATGAAATTGAATGTAGGTGTAGTGCTTGCGGTGCAGGTCTGCACGGTGCTGTCTGAATTGGTTTGTCTTGCGCCGGCCGAAAGGCTGGTACTCAAGGTCTGAGAAAAGGAATGCGACCATCCCATGACCAGGCTGTCGGTGGTAGAGGTATTGCTTAGCACCCGGGGATTCGGATACAGGGCGCCAAAGAACGACGTGTACGCTGGCTGTCCCAGTTGCGATGGCATCTCCTGTGGTACCGTGAAGTAGCTTCGGTCGAGCTGTACCGTTAGCTGGTCCTGAGGAGACCACTGGTATGAGAGAGTGGCTGTCCCATCGCGGGTGGTATAGTCGATGAGGGATGAATTTGGCGAATATTCATAGGATATAAGGCCGGACTGGTAGTTGATCTCCAAATGCGTGCGCTCAGTCATCTGCCAGGTCCAGGAAGGGTTCACGCTTCGCGTGATTCTCTGGGTCTGGGCCGATACCAGGCCGATGTCCGGACTGAAGATGGAACTCGCCGTCACTGCCTCACTGGCATAGCCGCCATTCAGCTGAAAGGTGTTCCGCTGTGTTTGATAGAGGGAGGAGAGATTGTAGGCCTGGTCGTTGCCGTTGAGACTGCTTTGCCCCGAGTAGCGATGTCCGCGCAAATCGACGCTTCCGGTGATGTTCCAGTTGGCCTGTGCGGCGCTCAAATCAATATGAGGAGCGATGGTAAGCCCGGTGACGGACTGATGAGGCTGAGACGTCAGCAGCAGATTGCTGTCATGCTGCAGCTGGAATGATATCGATGGTGTCGCGGAATATTCCGTGGCAGCGGATAGCGCTGGCACGAGCAGACCGGCGCAGCAAAGTGCCAGCATCAAGCAGAGTCTGACCCAGGATGGAAGTGTTGCAGCCACTGGATCAATCGCCGAGGCGTTCTGAGTGTTGGTGTCTGGTCCGTGCAGGGTGTTGCAATCTGGTACCCGTTACGGCCGCCTGACGCGGCATCGGAATCATGGATGCGGGCACGGGCGGGATGGTCCCGGAGTTCTTCTTTAAGGTACCACCACTACGTCGCCCGCCTGCAGGACGATGTTTTGTGCGAGATGTTCGCCGTCTTCGACCTGGCCGTACTTGAACCGGATGGCGGTCTCTCTCCCATTAACGCGGCGCAGAATC
>JAJYEK010000219.1 GCA_021785795.1 Pseudomonadota bacterium | reverse complement strand
CAAACTTCGCGGCCGAGACGGCCAATCTGACTCGTGCCGAAGTGCTGCAGCAGGCGGGTATTGCGATGCTGGCCCAGGCCAACGCGCAGCCGCAAACGATTCTGGCTCTGTTGAAATAAGGCAGAGTAGCCGTTAGGAGACTTTAAAGACGGGGACGTCGCTGCAAGTAGTGAGGCCTCAGCCCGGAGCACATCAGTGCTCCGGGCTGACGGCTGTAGTCCCTGAAGGAGCGAGACCATGCCCATAGATCCCGTCAGTCAGCCGCCGAATGCCGCAGCGCTGCCGAACGCGGCAACCGAGCCCCAGCCGCGGCAAGAATTGCCGGGCAGCGGCCAGATGCCTCCGCCAGCTTTGCCGCGGATCCAGCCCAGTACTGCCGATCTGGCGCAGGCTGTCGGTCATCTGAACGGGTACGTACAGAATATGCAGCGCGAACTCGAGTTCCGGGTGGACCGCCAGACCCACCGGGTTGTCGTCACGGTCGTGGATTCCCAGACTCACCGAGTCATTCGCCAGATTCCTTCAGAGGAAGTCATGGCCATCGCGCATGCTCTCGACGGAGTTCAGGGGCTGATCGTGCGGACTAAAGCGTAAGTTGGTCCCTTTCTTGCATTTGGCTACAAAGACTGGCGCACCCGCGATATCCGGGTAGTTGCCGAGCGAGGTTACCATACCATGTCCACAGTTCTGCCTACGGGAGCAACGTCTTCTTCGGGAGGAGGCACTGCCCCCTCTTTGAGCGGCACCGGTGCGGCGATACTCACGTCCACCGGGCTCGGTTCCGGTATCAACGTCAACAGTCTGGTGAGCGCACTGGTTGCCGCGGACAGCATTCCGGTCCAGACCCTTCAGGCTCAGGAGGCGGGCTACCAGGCGCAACTGTCAGCCTACGGCCAGCTTCAAAGCTCCCTTTCGATTTTCCAGGCGTCAATGCAGGGCTTGAGCGGAATTTCGAATTTTCAGACGATGACTTCTGCAACATCGGATACATCGCACTTCAGCGCCACCGTGGCGGGCAACGCGGTTGCGGGCAATTATTCCGTCCAGGTGAACCAGCTGGCGCAGGCGCAGTCACTGGTGTCGAGCGATTTCGCCAATACCTCGGACATCGTCGGGACCGGTACCCTGACGTTCCAGTTCGGCACCTACGACAGCGGCAGCAACACTTTCACGCTCAACAATTCGCAGCCGTCCGGTTCGGTAGTCATCAACAGCTCGAACGACACTCTGAGTGGCATCGCCTCGGCGATCAATGCCGCCAATGTCGGTGTGAGTGCGTCGATTCTCAACGACGGTACCGGCAACCGGCTGGTGCTGACCTCGAAGACGAGCGGCGCTGCCAACAGCCTGCGGGTCACGGTGAACGACGGCGACGGAACCAACACCAATATGACCGGGCTGTCGCAGCTTGCCTATGATCCGACCGCGGTCTCGGGCAGCGGCCAGAACCTGACTCAGACCGTTGCCGCCCAGAATGCCGCCCTGTCCGTTGATGGCGTCAACATCACGAATTCGACCAATACGGTCTCCAGTGCAATCCAGGGCGTCACCCTTAACCTGCTGGCGACCAATACGGCCGGGTCGCCTACTACGTTGACGGTGTCTCAGGACACGACGGCTGCCACGACGGCGGTCACCAATTTCGTAAACGCCTACAACACCCTGTTCAATTCCGTAAGTGCCATGACGGCCTATGATGCGGCTACCAAGACTGCGGGGCCGCTGCAAGGCGATGCTTCGACGATGTCAGTCCTGACGCAGATCCAGGATACCCTGGATCAGGGTCTGTCCGGTCTCGGAAGCGGCTTCAGCAATCTGTCTCAGATCGGGGTGACGGTGCAGTCGGACGGGACCCTTCAGCTGAATACGTCTCAGTTGCAATCGGCTCTGACCAGCAACTTCAGCGGGGTAGCAGGCCTGTTCGCCGCACAGGGCGTTCCAAGCGACGGCCAGATCAGCTATGTGGGCAGCGGGGCCAATACTCGGCCCGGTAGTTACGCGGTCAATGTCACGCAGCTGGCGACGCAGGGCAGTCTCACGGGAACCTCCAGCTCTGCGTTGGCCAGCACCGGGGGTACTTTTAACTCGCCAGTCGTTTTGAACTCAAACAACAACACCTTCGGCATCACGGTAAACGGGGTGCAGAGTGGCACCATCACCCTCAACCAGGGCACGTACACCACGGTGGCGAGCCTGGTGTCCGAAATCCAGTCGGAGATCAATGGCGACAGTGCGCTCAAGGCGGCTGGCGCGGCGGTGTCGGTTTCCTACAACAGCACCGGATCGCAGTTCGTGATCACGTCCAACCAGTATGGTTCGGCATCGAACGTGAGCATCACTTCCGCTGGCACAAATACAGGCAGCACGCTCGGTCTTGGCGTTGCTTCGGGAACTGCCGGGGTCGATGTGGCGGGTACGATTGACGGATATGCCGCGAGCGGGTCGGGACAGAATCTGACCGGCGCCAGCGGTACGCCGGTGGATGGCCTGCAGCTGCAGGTCAACGGAGGATCGACCGGCGCAAGGGGTACCGTGGGCTATTCCCAAGGCTATGCCTACCAGCTCAGCAATCTCGCGACGCAGATGCTCGGCAGCACTGGCCCCATTGCCGCCCGCACTGCGGGCATCAACAATACTATCACTGGTATCAACAATCAGATCAGTCAGCTGAACCAGCAGATAGCCAACGAACAGGCAATGTATTACCAAGAATTCAACGCCATGGACAGCTTGGTCGGCCAGCTCAATTCGACGGGCTCCCTCCTTACCAACGAGCTGGCGGCGTTGCCGTGGTCCAATTCGGGCGGTCAGTCTGGACCGAGCAGTACGAAGCTTGGTGGTTAGCGGACGCAAAGCCGGGATGGAAACCAGAGCTGCAAAACCCAGTTAAATCGGGAATACCGTATGAATCGAGCAAATCCTTATAACGTTATGCGCCAGTATGGCGAATCCGGAGACATAGCCGAGGTCTTATATGCCAACCCGCACCGTCTGATCCAGATGTTACTGGACAATGCGCTGGACCGGCTTGCTGTGGCCAAGGGCCACATGCTGCGCGGGGAAGTGGCGGACAAGGGTAGCCGCATCAGGGGGGCGCTTATGCTTATAGGTGGATTGCGTTCCAGTCTCAACAAGGAGGCTGGCGGCGACATCGCGCGCAATCTAGATCTTCTTTATGACTACATGGAGCGGCGTCTGCTGTTGGCCAACGCCAAGAATGATCCCGAAGCGCTTAGCGAGGTCGCGAGTCTGCTCACCGAGATCAAAACAGCGTGGGATGCCATCCCCGAGAACGTAAAGCTTTCATCCGGTGCACGGTAGTGATGAGCAGCCGACCCGCATCCGAAGCAGCGCGCCAGGCGAAATTTGACGCAATCCTCACCACGACCATGGCCATGCTGGAACAGGCGCAATTGCAGGACTGGGCGGAGGTCCAGCGGCTCCAGTCCAGTCGCCAGCGTCTGCTGCACGAGTTATTCGCTGTCAGACCGAGCGTCCAGGAATCTCCCTATATGGCTGCCGGCATCAAGAGACTGTTGGAACTCAATGCGTGCCTGACCGAGCTCGGGGTAACCGAGCGGGATCGTATCGCCGGCAAGTTCAACGAGCTAAAGACCCGCCAACTTGCAAAGCTGGCCTACGACGGTTGCCCATAGCCAGGGCCGGGACGGCAGGCCGTCAGTCAGTCTGGCGGAAGACGCTGTGATCCGGTAACCTGAAGTTCCCGGTGCCATCGGAAGCCGTCACGATGACCAACTCCATACCGACGTCAGAGCAGAACGTGCTCGGGGCGGGTATCGCCTACGAAGGCATGTTGCCGCTCAGCTGGCGCGACGCGAATCCGCTCGATGGACTGCAGCGGCGTGCGGAGCAGGCTGCCAACGAGGAGCTTCTGCGCATCCTTTCAGTCCTCGAGGAGCGTCCGCAGGAACTGGCAGACGACCATCCTGCCGTAGCTCAGGAGTTGCGTCGACTCGATTCTAAGCTCGATCTCGTTCTCGACCTGGTTGGACGTGTGTTGGCCCATCATGAGCCACCACCACCACCGCTGACGGTGCGTCTGCGAGCGCGTGATCTGGAGTGGCACGATGTCCGCGCGCCTGCTGCAGGCGGCCGTGTCGATGTGGCTCTCTACCTGTGCTTGCGCGTGCCGCGGCCACTGACGCTCTCTGGCAGGGTACGCAGCGTGCAGCCTTCCCCGGAGGGTTTCCGTGCCGTCATGGATATCGACGATCCGGGTGAAGTGGTTGCCGAACTGTTGGAAAAAATAATATTCGTCCACCATCGGCGTACTGTGGCCCAAACCCGTCGCGGAGCAGGCCGCGACGAGGCACGTTGATTTACGACGCGATCTAGGTAGCGTTGCGATACCGGATCTGACGCACCGTGTCAGGTGTGTGCCGCCGGTGTACGGTTATGCACGATGATCCCTGGGCCATGTGAGCCGGCTTGTTGCACTTAGCTGGAAGAATAGTGTCATATTAAAAATGATCATGTTGATTTAACTGCAAAAACCTGCCGATAGTGGCAATTTTTTGGCGCTGCCTGCAGGTGTGGCACAGACGTTGCTTTGAAGAGAGCCAGGTTGTTGGCGGTCGCGGTTTGAATTGGGTCGTGGCGCGTGGGGATGGATTGCCGTGCTGTCAATTAATGACAGTGACCCGCGCATATCCAGGAAAAAACCTGCGTCTTTTGCCTATCATGCATAATGGGGAATAAGAAATGGGTGGACCGGCCGTGTTGGTTATCGACTCCGATGCAGAGCGCCGAAGCTATCTCGCCACCCTGATTGAGTTCATCGACCACCAGGCAGTTGCAGTTGACGACTGGACCTGCTGGCGCGAGGCTGCTGGCCGGCATCAATCAGCGCTGGCGGCGATCATCGGCGGGTGCGAGTCCGAAGAGGTCCGGTTGGATCTAATCCAGGAACTCAGGGAATGGGATCAGGATCTCCCGGTGTTGCTGGTGACGGACAAGGCCAGAAATGTGCCAGTGAATCCGCAAGTCGCCGCGGGTGTATTAGGCAACATTGATATGCCGATCCGCTACCAGCAACTTGCTTTCGCCCTTCACCAGGCCGAGATCTATCGCGAATCCCGCAGCCGGTCCGGCACGCAGCGGCCTCTGGAATTGTTCCGCAGTCTGGTAGGGAACAGTCGCGCGATGATGCGTGTGCGCCGGCTGATCGAGCAAGTGGCCAATTCCGAGGCCAATGTGCTGATTCTGGGCGAGTCCGGAACCGGCAAGGAGGTGGTTGCGCGCAACCTGCACTACAATTCAGCGCGCCGAAGCCGGGCGTTTGTACCAATCAACTGCGGTGCGATTCCGGGCGACCTGCTGGAAAGCGAATTGTTTGGACACGAGAAGGGAGCATTCACCGGTGCCATAAGCGCACGTCAAGGCAGGTTTGAGCTGGCCGAGGATGGCACGCTGTTTCTGGACGAGATCGGCGACATGAGCCTTCCAATGCAGGTGAAGTTGCT
>JAJYEK010000218.1 GCA_021785795.1 Pseudomonadota bacterium | reverse complement strand
GTGCCGCTGACCTATGTGCTCAGGACCGGCGAGCGGGTCGAGGTTCTGACGGTCAAGGAGGGAGGACCCAGCCGCGATTGGCTCAGCCCGCACCTGGGTTATCTGCATACCTCGAAAGCGCGCACCAGGGTGCAATCCTGGTTCAGGCAGCAGAATTACGAGAGCAGTGTCTCGGCCGGCCGTGCCGGACTGGAACGCGAGTTCCAGCGTCTCGGAATGGGCGACGTGAACTACGAGAAGTTGATGCACTACTTCCATTTCGGCAAGGTCGACGATTTCCTGGCCGCCATTGGCCGGGGCGATGTGCGTCCGGCACAGATCGTGGCGGCGGTCCAGGACCTGGCACCGCCACGCGCCACGGTTGCCGCGACGGTTCCCGCGACCCGTCCGCAGCCGGCACAAAAGCCGCACGCGGGTGTGACGATACAGGGTGTCGGAAACCTGCTCACGCGCATGGGGCGCTGCTGCAATCCGGTCCCCGGGGACGCCATTGTCGGCTTCATCACGCGCGGCCAGGGTGTCACCATTCATCGCAGCGATTGCCCGAACGCTTTGCGCCACCATGACGAGCATGATGAGCGTCTTATCGAGGTCGGGTGGGGGGAATCCGGCGGTTCCACCTATCCGGTAGAGGTCGAAGTGCTGGCCTATGAGCGTCCCGGGCTGCTGCGCGACGTTACTTCGCTGCTTGCGAACCAGCGCATCAATGTCGTCGCGGTCAATACCGTGTCGGACAAGCAGCAGCACATGGTTCACATGAGCCTCACTCTCGAGATCCCCAATATCGGCACGCTCAGTCAGATTCTTGCGCAGATCGACCAGCTGCCGAATGTCACCGAGGTGCGCCGCCGCATGCATTGAGGCCACCGGTCCGGGCATGGTGCTGCACCGTGTTCGGTTTGGGGTACTGCCGGCCAGGTCCGCGTGGATCCGGTTTGCGAACGACGTGCGGAGCGGACGGCTTGCAGGCGCGCAGAAGAATCCTGCAGGGCCGGAGAGCATGCGTTTCGGCATGGTTTTTGCTAAATACTATCCTATAGTAAAGCTGTATTTCGTCGTCGAGCCTGCTATTGATTACAGCAAGAATACCCTCGCCCGATGATTCAATGGTGTGTGCAGGGTGGTGTGCGGGCGGGCGGGTGGGTGCGATACGAAGGAGAAGGTTTCCAGGATGTCGGAATCAACGAAATATACGCTCTGCGGTGCGCTGTTCGGGCTTTGTTTCCCGATCGGCTCGGTCGCGTTTCTCTGTGTTACCGGCGAGATTTCGCTGTCGCAGGGATGGGTGGCGGCGATCGTGCGTGCACATGCCCTGAGTCCATTGCTCTATGTGATCGATACCGCGCCTTTTTTTCTGGGTACCTTTGCCCGATTTGCCGGTGTGCGCCAGGAGCGGGTGCGGCGTTTTTCGGAGGGTCTGGAACAGCAGGTCGCGGAGAAGACCGAATCTCTGCAGCGTGCCCTGGATGAGGCCCATAAGGCGAATGAAATGGTCATCCACATGGCCGAGCACGATGCGCTTACCGGCCTGCTGAACCGCAGGCGCTTCCAGAAGGAACTCGAGCGCTGGACCAATCACGCGGCACGCTACCAGCGCGCGGTGGCCATGATGTTCATCGATCTGGACAGACTCAAGTACATAAACGACGCCTACGGACACTCCGCCGGCGACAGTTATCTGCTTCTGGCAGCGGACGCACTGCAGCGCGGCCTGCGTTCTACGGACTACATCGCGCGCTGGGGCGGGGATGAATTTGCGGTATTGCTGCCGGAGACGCGGGGTGAAGCGGTCGCGGAGGTGGCCAACAAGCTGTTGAAGCTTTTCAGCACCACGACGACGTCGGTGGGCGGGAAGCATATGGCCATTTCCGCCAGCATCGGGGTTGCGCTGCTGCCCGAGCATACCACCTCGGCGAACGAGCTCCTTATGTTTGCGGATGCCGCCATGTATGAAGCCAAGCAGTGCGGCCGCGGGTGCTGGCGGATGTATTCCGCCTCGAGCGGCGAAATCGAGCATTTGCAGGCAAAGATCGGCTGGGAGGGGCGCATCCGCCGCGCCCTGGAAACCGACCAGTTTCTGCTTCTGTACCAGCCGCTGCTCGATCTGCGTAGCAACATCACGCATCATTACGAGGCGTTGCTGCGCATGGAAGACCGTGACGGGCTCCTGATTACTCCCGGGATGTTTCTCGAGAGTGCCGAGCAGTTTGATCTCAGCATTCCGATAGACCGCATGGTGATACGGAAGGTGACGCACAAGCTTTCGGTTCTGGGCAGTCACGATCCGGAGATCAGACTGTCGGTGAATCTTTCGCGCAAGACCCTGATGGACAATGGGTTCATGGCGCACGTCGGCGCTGCCGTAGCACATGCCGGGGTCGATCCACGGCGGCTGGGGTTCGAGATTCCGGAACGCATCCTGCTGGAAGATCTTGGTCGCGCCCGCCGGCTCGCCGGCGAGATTCGCGGCGCCGGCCACGACCTGATCATGGACGATTTCGGCGCAGGGCTCGCATCGTTCCGCTATCTGCAGCAGCTCGCGCCCCGCATGTTGAAGCTCGAGGCCGGGTTGTTGCGCGAGATCATAAGCAATGGTGAAACGCGAGGCTTGGTGAAGTCGCTGGTGGCGATGGCTCATGACCTGGGCATTGCGGTGGCCGCCAAATTCGTCGAGGACGCGGAAGTTCTCGGGGTGCTTGCCGAGCTGGGTGTCGACTATGCACAGGGGTTTGCCGTGGGCAAGCCCCTGGAAGTGATCGAACAGGCAGCGTTCAAGGAAGCCCGGACCGCCTGAGGCGCGTGTGCGCCAGCGTCAGCTGCCCAGCAGCGCACGCAGCGTCGGCACGATTTCGGCCAGCGGAATGTCGCGGGTTTCGCCCGTGCGCCGGCTTCTGTATTCCACGGTTCCCTGGTCAAGGCTGCGTTCACCGAGTACCACGCGGTGCGTGATGCCAATGAGGTCCATGTCGGCAAACATCACGCCGGGACGCTCGTCGCGGTCGTCGAGAAGAACTTCGATCCCGGCGTCGCTCAGGTCGCTGTAGAGCCGCTCGGCTGCCGCACGCACCCGGCCTGAACGGTGCAGACCGACCGGCACCACGCAGACCGTAAACGGTGCGATAGCCTGGGGCCAGGCTATTCCGCCGGCGTCATGATGCTGCTCAGCGGCAGCTGCAAGGGTGCGCGATATTCCGATTTCGTAGCAGCCCATCGTCATGGCTGCGGTGTTTCCGCTTTCGTCGAGACAGGTGGCACCCAGTGCCGCGCTATAGCGGGTGCCAAGCTCGAAGATCTGTCCCACTTCGATGCTGCGCTGCAGGTGCAGCTGTCCGTCACAGGCCGCTGTCCGCCCGTCGCTGCGCGGACAGGGGTCGCCCTCCACGACATTGCGGATGTCGGCGACGAGCGGCTCGGGCAGGTCGCGTCCCCAGTTCACATTACGAAGGTGCGCTCCGTCCTGGTTGGCACCGCAGATGAAGTCGGCCAGGCGTATGGCGCTCTCGTCCGCGATGACGGGGATGTCGAGTCCCACGGGGCCGACCGAGCCGGCGCTGCAACCGGCGGCCATCCGTACTTCTTCTGGTGTGACGAATACGAGGGGTTTGGCGATCAGCGGCAGTTTCTCCGCTTTGATGGCGTTGACTTCATGATCACCGCGCAGCACCAACGCAATGATTCCGCCCGAACCCCGTACCAGCAGCGTCTTGAGCATCCGGTGCGGTACCGTCCCGAGATAGTGGCTCACTTCGTCGATGGAGCGCTGATCCGGTGTTTCCACGGTCTCCATGGCGGCGCCCGGCAGCGGGCGCCGGCCGATCGGCGGCAGGGCAGGAGCCGATTCGGCGTTCGCGGCGTAGCGGCAGCGGCTGCATACGGCCACGGTGTCCTCGCCAGCGTCGGCCGGCACGTGAAACTCGTGAGAGGCTCCGCCGCTCACGACTCGATTGTCGGCCACGGCCACCAGGAATTCGAGGCCGAGGCCTGTGAAGATTCGTGAATAGGTCTGCAGCATCGTATCGTAGGTCTGCCGCATCGAGACCGGATCCCTGTGGAACGAGCAGGCGGTCTTCACGAGGGACTCGCGCGCCCGCAGCATGCCGGAGCGCGGGCGGATTTCGTCCCGGAATACCGTCTGAATCTGGTAGAAACTCGCGGGGAGCTGTCGATAGCTTCTGATCTCGTGGCGGACCAGGCCCGTGATGGCTTCCTCGTGCGCTGGTGCAAGGCAGAATTCGCGATTGTGCCGGTCACGCAGACGCAGCAGTTCCGGACCGAACTGTTCCCAGCGTCCGGATTCCAGCCACAGTTCGGCCGGCTGGATCGCCGGCACGAGCACTTCCTGCGCACCGATGCGATCCATTTCCTCGCGTATCAGGTTTTCCGCCTTCCTCAGCACCCGCAGTCCCAACGGTAGCCAGGCGTGCATTCCGGCGGCGAGCCTTCGCACGAGGCCGGCCCGCAGCATCAGGCGGTAACCGGCGAGTTCGGCGTCGGCAGGAGTTTCTCTGTTCGTGGACAGCAGGAATCCTGAGGTGCGCATGGCAGGCTCCCGGAATGCTGAAACTGGAAAGCAGAGTATATCCGAAGCCTTCCGGATTCTGCTGACCGGTCGGGTGCGGGCATGCACCGGCACGAACTGCATGCGATTTGATCTGCGGCGAACGCGGTTTCGACCGACAGTGCGGCTGGAATGGATCCAGGATCCACCTGAAGCCCGGCACGGCAACCGTCTATCAGCTGTCACTGACCATTGGGCGGAACGCTGTCCCACCGCTTCCGTATCTGCGGACCAGCAGGGAGCGTGAGCGACCGATGCGGCAAGTCTGCGACACCGCGCACGGTCAGCGACTGCGACTGATGCCCCGTGCGCAGCGAGCTGCGCAATTAACTGAAGGGCTCGTCATTTTCTTTCGTGGTCAAGCGGTGGTGGGCGGCTGAAAAAAATCGATCGGTGGCAATCTCATCGACGCGCGCGCCGCGCATCTTCATTGTGCCGCCGACCATCGGTTATTCCATGCGAAGTGCTCCCGCGCTGTCTATGATCACGGCGAACCCACACTACTAGAGTCAATCATCCATCGATGAATAGGGAGAGCGGGAAGAGAAGGAAGGGCCAGGGGCTTTGTGCAGCGAGCACCGTGGCCCTGGTTCTGGTTCTGCTGACGGGATGTTCGGGTGGTTCCGGTGCCGGTGCCGCCGCCGTCAGCAGCAATGGGAGCAGCGGTGGCAGTGTAGCGGTCGGAGGCAGCAGCAGTGGCAGCAGTGGCGCCAGTGTCAGCACGGCGTCCTTCGCCGTGGGTGCCGATCCCTCGATTCCGAATTTTTCGGGTGCCTCCGAGGATCAGAGTTTCATCGCTTCGGCGTCGGCCAGCGTCGGCGTGAGCCTCGCGACTCCTTCGTGCAGCACGACGATCTATGTGGCCCCGCCCGCCAATTATACGGCCGCCGGAACAGGCCAGTTGGGCAGCGGCACGCAGGCGAACCCCTACCAGAACCTCATCGCGGTGGTCGCCAATG
>JAJYEK010000217.1 GCA_021785795.1 Pseudomonadota bacterium | reverse complement strand
ATTCCAGCACTTCGGCCACGCTGTCGACAAGCATCCCGACGACCTGCCCCCCGATTTCCGTGATCACGATACGCGACTCATCGCTTGTCTGGAGCGCTGGAAGATTGAATCGGCGCCGTGCATCGACCACCGTGACCACGTGGCCACGCAGGTTGATTATGCCCAGGACAAAATCCGGTGACCCCGGAACCGGCGTGATCTCACTGACACGCAGCACCTCCTGCACCTGCATCACGTTGATGCCATAGGTCTCGAGGTCGAGCCGGAAGGTCACCCACTGGGCAACAGGATTTGGAAGAGCCTGTACCGCCTGATTCATTGCCTGCACTCCTGGAAGCCGCACCCTTGGCGCCGCCGCCCCTTCATTACGACGCCCGTCCGTCCCTGATCCATGAGGCCGTCCCTGGGACCGAAAGATAGCGCCAATTTTCTGGCATTTATATCGCTAGGCTGCAGGATCCGTGCCAGCATGTTGTCAAGACTTTGTCTGGCGGTCAAACAGGGCAATCAATGCGTCGACATCTATTAGAGCATAGCCAAATCGGGACACCGTGCCGGCAAGCCAGGAGCGCCGCGTCCGGACCGTACGCCAGAGCACGTGGCCAGGTTCGAGACTGTCCGCTGCAAGGTACCCGTCACAGCCAAGCCCCCAGCAGCTGTCCTGGAGTACGATTATGGTACTGGGCTGCCAGGCAAGTGGTTGCCGCTCGGGCGGCAAGATAAAGCCGCACAGATTCACGACCGTGATGTTAATGTCGGCGACGCCAAGCGTGCCCATCACCCAAGGCGGGGAATCGGCGGCTGAAGCTGCAAGATTCAGTGCATCCACGACGTTCCTGACCTTGTCGGACGGCAGCGCCAGCTTGAGACCCGCCAGGCTGAAAACCTGCACCGCCATGGCGCGCACCGTCTCACCGGCGGCGGTGTCGTCCGTGCGCGGTGCGTCCCCGGGCAACGGACCCGTTGTTGGCGGGGAAGCGGACGGTTCACGGGTATCTGTTTCCGTCGATGACCCTGCCAGATCGGGCGCCACGGCGCTGTCGCGCAGCACCTCTTCAAGATAGCCCGCCAGCGCCTCGGTAGCCACGGGCAGACGGTCCGATCCGCGTCCGGCAGAGCCATTCATACCGCAGCGCCGGCCGGCACAGGCGGATCGACAGCGGCCAGCAAATGGTCAAGCAACGCCGAATAGGCGGTAACCGCCCGCGCCTGAGGAAAGTGCTGGCAAGGCGTTATCCCGGCACGGCTCGCCTCGCGCAATTGGGTATCCACCGGAACCGTGCCGGACCAGAGGTGGTCCGGATAGCGCTCCTGCAGCTGACTCAGCGTGTCGAGTGAGGCGCGCGTACGCCGGTCGAACAGCGTGGGAACAATCACATACGGCAGGTCAAGGCGACGTGAGCGCGTCACCATGCTCAGGGTATGCAGCATCCGTTCGAGACCCTTGAGTGCAAGAAACTCGGTCTGCACAGGAATGATCAGGCGCTCGCAGGCGGCAAGGGCGTTGACCATGAGCAGCCCGAGCGCCGGTGGACAATCAATCAGCACATAGTCAAAGCGGCCACTGAGCTGCGCCAGGTAACGCGCCACCACGAGCCCCATGCCATCGCGCGCGCCCAGACGACGATCGAGCGTCGACAGCGCAGTGGATGCCGGAACCAGTGAAAGCCGCTCGCAGCCGGTCGGTCGAACCGAATCCGGATGCGCTGCCGAACCGGCGGCGGCATCAGCGAAGATATCGTAGACGCTCGATTCGACGGACTCCGGGTCGTAACCGAAATAGGCCGTGAGTGAGCCTTGCGGATCCAGATCCACCAGCAGGGTTTCGCGACCCCGCTGCGCCAGAAGACCGGCGAGCGCCACCGCGGTGGTGGTTTTCCCGACCCCGCCCTTCTGGTTGGCGATGGACCAGATATTCACGGACCGCTCCGCGCGGCAGGCAACGTCTGGGGCAGCGCGTTCCGGACCGCAGGCGCGGCAGCTGCAGCGCCGAAATGCTCATGCTGCGGAATGATGCCCATCATGTCGGGGGAATCGGAATGCGCCAGTATAATCAGCACCACGCGGCGGTTCTTGTTGCGGCCAATCCGCGTGCCGTTGCTGGCAACCGGACGGTATTTACCCAATCCGATTGCCGCCATGCGCTGCGGATCGATACCGGCACGCATGAACAGCTGTACCACGCTCACCGCCCGGGCGGCCGAAAGCTCCCAGTTCGACGGGTAGGCCAAAGTATGAATTGGCTTGTTGTCCGTAAACCCCTCGACGTGGATCGGATTCGGAAACTTGTGCAGCACCTTGGCGATTTTCGCAAGAACCGGGACCGCATCAGACTGAAGTCGCGCGCTGCCGCTCGGGAACAGGACGCTGGCCCTGATTTCGACTGCCAAGTACAGGCTGCTGCGCCGCACTACGATCAGCTTTGCCTTGATGAGCGAGCGCATGGCGTGCTCGATCTGATCGCCCATCTGTTTCATCGCTGCTTCCTGCTTGACCGTCGCCACCTGCCTGTCAGACAACTTGGATTGTGGCGCCGCAGAGGGAACCGGCAACGGCAGCGATATCGGCGCCGGGCTCATCTGCGGCCCGCCGGAAAGCGGCGGCCCGGGACGCAACATCGGATCGGGCGGTCTCGGGAACGGAACGCGGGCAGGCTTGCCGAACTGGATGGGCAGCATGGTCTTCGGATGCCCGCGAAATGCCGCCATGAGCGCATCGGACAGCACACGGAACTTTCCTTCATTGACCGCCGAGACCGAATACATCACCACGAAAAACGCGAACAGGAGGGTAATGAAATCCGCGTACGACACGAGCCAACGCTCGTGGTTCTCGTGTTCCTCATGTTTTCCTTTACGCGCCATGGCCACTCATCAATCCGCAACACTCCAACACCACCGATTTTCGCGTGGCGATCGGCAAGCGTGGCCGATCCGGCACATCGTTTCGACGCCCCACACGCGCGCCCTGCTGCCGCCAGCCGCCTTCAATGTGCGTACCCCTGCAGCTTGGTCTCGATGTTCCGCGGGTTCTCTCCCCCAGCGATCGAAATGATGCCTTCGATGATCATCACCCTGAACTGCGTCTGAACATGAACCTGGCTCTTGAGCTTGTTGGAAAACGGCAGATAGAGCAGATTCGCCGAGCCCACACCGTAGATGGTCGCCACGAAGGCTGTGGCGATGCCCGCCCCGAGTTTGGACGGATCGGCCAGGTGCGACATCACGTGGATCAGGCCCATGACCGCACCGATGATGCCGATAGTCGGGCTGTAGCCACCCATGCTTTCGAATACTTTGGCGGCCTGCGTATCACGATGTTCCGTGGCTTCGAGATCCACTTCGAGTATGGCGCGTATCGTGTCCGGCTCGGTGCCGTCCACAAGCAGCTGCAGGCCCTTGCTCGCAAACGGATCGGGCTCGGACTCAGCGATCGATTCGAGTCCGAGCAACCCCTCCTTGCGCGCAATCTGGCTCCAGCCGACGATTTTCTCTATTACCGCTGCCGGCGCAAGCTTGGGAGGCATGAAAATCCACACCGCAATCTTAAGGGCGCGCAGAAACACCTTGAGCGGCGTCTGCAGCAGGATCGCCCCGATGGTCCCACCGAAGACGATGACGAACGCAGTCACCTGAAGCAGCGACCGGGTCTGGCCGCCGTCGATCAGATTGCCGCCGAGAATGGCTCCGATGCCGAGAATCAGGCCGAATAGACTCAGGATATCCACGGCCTAGACTTTCCTCGCCAGCGCCGCCCCGATATCGGAGAGGGATATCACTTGATCGGCAAGACCGGCCTCAGCTACAGCCATGGGCATACCGTAGATGGCGCACGACGCTTCGTCCTGCGCCCAGACGGTCGAACCGTTACCCTTGAGCGCGCGTGCACCTTCGCGTCCATCCGCGCCCATGCCGGTGAGCACCACCGCTAGCACCTTCCCCGGGAAGACCGCCGCCGCCGAACCGAATGTAACGTCCAGACTGGGGTGGTAGTGCTGGCTGATCTCGCTGTCACGGATACGTACAACGGCTCCATCGCGCTTCGCATCAAGCTGCATCTGCCGCCCGCCCGGCGCCAGCAGCGCTGTTCCTGGCTGCAGGGTATCTCCATCGCGCGCCTCGCGCACGGTGATTGCGCAGAGGTCGTTCAGGCGCTGCGCAAACGCCGGCGTGAAACTCGCCGGCATATGCTGTACCAGCAGCAGCGGCAGGGGAAAGTCTCCGGGCAGCTTACTCAGCACCTGGCGCAGCGCCACCGGTCCGCCGGTGGAAGCCCCAATCAGAACCAGACGATAGTTGCCCGCCGTCCGGGCAACAGCCGACTGCGCGCTATGCTCCGCACCGGTGCCTGGGGCATCGCTTCGACGGTGGGCGGAGCTACGAAGCCCGAGGGCTCGTACCCGCGCACACAACCGGCGTTTAGCCTCGTTATGATCGCGTGAGATGTCCTCCAGGCGCTTGGGCAGGTAATCCATCGCACCGGCATCCAGAGCGTCGAGCGTCGCCTGTGCGCCTTCATGCGTGAGCGAGGAGAACATGAGAATCGGCGTCGGCCGACTCGCCATGATCCGTCGCACCGCATTGATGCCGTCGAGCACCGGCATTTCTATGTCCATGGTGATGACGTCCGGCCGCAGCTGCGCGGTCTTTTCGATCGCCTCCATACCGTTGGCCGCAAACCCAGCCACTTCGATAAGGGGATCGGCCTCGAGAATCTCCGCAATACGGCGGCGAAAGAATCCGGAGTCGTCGACGATGAGTGCCCGAACGCTCATCAGGCAACCTCGCTCTGGCGCGCCCCGCGCCCATAGGTGCGCATGAGGCCGGGCACATCGAGGATGAGTGCCATGCGGCCGTTACCGGTGATCGTAGCGCCGGCCAGCCCAGAAGTACCCTGCAGCAGCGCGCCAAGAGGCTTGATCACCACCTCCTCCTGACCGATCAGGCCATCAACGATGAAGCCGACCCGCTGCCCGCCGGCGGCGACAATCACCACATGACCCGACTCCGGCCACAGCTGGCCGGATCCGTCGCCGCTCAGCCAGTGCCGCAGATAGAAAATCGGCAGAGGATGATCTCGTACCATCACGACGCGCTGTCCGTCGATGCTGCTGTGCTTTTTTAAATCCAGTTGCAGAATTTCGGCTACGCAGGTGAGCGGAAGTGCAAAAATCTGTGTTCCAACCATGACCATAAGGGTCGGCATGATCGCCAGGGTCAGCGGTACCCTTATGATCATGCGGGTACCCTTGCCGGGCTCAGACTCGATGTCTATCGTCCCGTTGAGCTGGGTAATGCGCGTCTTGACCACGTCCATGCCGACGCCGCGCCCGGATACATCGGTAATTTCGTTCTTGGTGGAAAATCCCGGCAGAAAAATCAGTCCGTAGCAGTCCTCGCGCCCAAGACGTGCCGCAGCATCGGAATCCAGTACACCCTTTTCCACCGCCTTGCGCCGCAACATCTCCGGATCCATGCCGGCGCCGTCGTCGGCAATCACGATCCGTATGTGATCGCCTTCCTGCGATGCGGCCAGCAGCACG
>JAJYEK010000216.1 GCA_021785795.1 Pseudomonadota bacterium | reverse complement strand
ACGCACCACGAAGACCCGCATCAGCACACCCAGAACAAAAATCAGCAATATGCCGGAGACCAGCCCCATGCCTACATGGTACAGGCCGGCGGGAAGCACCAGCTTTATCGCGGCGCCCAAAATCGACTCCGCCCAGGATGCCAGCTTGACCAGCACGTAAAAGGTAACGGCGACCGGCAATATGGCGAACAATCCTGTGAGAAACGTCTTGCTCAGACTTTTCATGTCGCGTGGTCTCCCAAAAGTGATCTCTGATCGTCGATAGTGTACGCCGGTCAGGCCGGTCCCGGCCGTCGGTCAGGCGCACCGGGGTGACGGTCGGACAGCAGCGCTGCCGGCAGGGATGGTTACCGTTTTGTGCATATAACCAGACTGTAGGGCGGTGACTGTTTTGCCGCGAGGGGCGGTCTTGCACATTGAAAATATCGGAACTGGCACTGATTCCGCCGCGGAAAACCTCAAGCGCCTGCTGGCTGGCCTGCGGAAAACCACGGAGCGAAAGATCCTCCACGATCTGATCGACCGTGCCGTGCGGCGTTATCGGGCAAGGGGGGCGGTCGCTGCGATCCGGGTTTCGCCGGGTTGCCGCAGCGTATGCTCGACAACTACATCGGCAAGCCCCCAAGCGACCCGGTAACAAGGATCGCGGTCCGAGTTATCCGGCGCCTGCCGGCCGCAGACCGCATTCGGGACTGGGGCATTCAAAAAACAGGGCATTGCCGGCGGGCCGGCGAAGGCAGCCGACCTGCCCGTAGCGGCCGTGCGGGCGTACCCGTGGCGCTCGCCGCTACTGCCCCCTGGAGTCATCGACCGGGCACGTCGCCATAGCCCCGCTGGCGCGCCGATCGGGCTATGGCGAAGAACCCGCGGCCTGGCTCAAGCGGGCGGACGAAGCCCCGGCAAGGGCAAAGGCCCGAGGCCTGCGACAGTCGGTCGTGGACCTGCCGGGACGTTAACGGGCGGATTTCAGCCGCCATAACCACTGTTGCCAGCCGCGAACATAAACCGGTCTTCACGCCGGTAACATGGCGGAGCTGCAGCCCGATTCCTGCGAAATTTGTTATTTTGGCCGCTGGAAGGTAGATTTTCCCTTGTGGATCATTTAAATCCGGAATCCGCCCAACAGAGGAAGCTATTTTTGACCGCCGTTCCTGCACTGCCTGACGAATCGGAGATTGTTCGCACGCTTCTGGCGCTCGCGAGCACCCTGCAACAGACGCCCGACGGCGCTGTACTGCACGCGCAGCTAGAGCGAGGTAACAGCGTGCGCACGAATATTCGCAAGTCTGTCGACCGCGCTTTCATCGCCTTCGTCTATGCGCTCTTGCGCCAGTACAGCAAGAACCCCCTGAGCGACTCCGCTACCCGTGCGCGCACCATACTTATTCAGCAACGTATCGTCCCGTATCTGGACCCGGGCCAAGACGCACGAACTGCGACGGGTCCGGGGCAAACGGGTGCCAAAGCCGGTGCGGTCGGATCAATCGAAAACTTCGAGCAGCAGATCGCATCGGTGTTATGGTCTGCGAGAAGCCAGGAGATGAGTGGTCGTCGCCAAATGCAGAGGCGGACAAGCGGCGGCGATACGGAACCAGATCATCGGACCGAGCGCAATCGTCTCGCCGAAGTTCATGCTGCGCTCGGTCAGAGTTTGGAGCGAGCACTGTCCGAAACGATCGATTTCATCGCCCACATCAAAACCGCTCAGCTGGCGCTGCCCCAAGCCGACAATGCGTCGGAAGTCATCGTCCTCCGGCAGATTCTTTTCGATTGCATGGGCGAACTCATTCGCGACCACGACCGCCTGGCCGGGCACCTGCGCACCGCCGAGAGTCGCGCACGCGAGCTTCAATCCCTTTGTGATCGGCTCGGAGAGGAAACGGCACGGCCGCACGATACAACACTGACCGATAAGCTTACCGGAATCCCCAACCGCGCTGCTCTGCTGTATCGCCTCAGGGCCGAGACGATACGTGCACAGCGTTATGGAATTCCGCTGGCACTGGCGATTGTCGACCCGGACAGGCTCAAAGACATCGGCAGTTTTGCCGGTGCCGCGGTAGCCGACGAAGTGGTGCGCTGCTACGCGCGCGCGATTCTGGCAAGCTTCCGGGCCTACGACATGGTGGCACGCTGTGGCAACGGCGGGGAGTTTGCCGTGCTGCTTCCCAACGCCGGACGTGAACAGGCAGTGTCGGCACTGCACAAGGCCCGGCACCGGGTGATCGGGACTTACTTCGAGTATCACGGAAAGCAGATGTCTGCTCCGACATTTTCATCCGGCCTTGCCTGGTATCTTCCCGGAGAAGGCCCTGAAGACCTGCTGCAGCGCGCCTCAATGGCACTGCGACGCGCCAAGAGTGGGGGCACTAACCGTATCGAGACCGCACTGTCTTGAGAAGAGCCGCGCGCCGGCACTGACCGGCGGGAAGAACGCAACCGGCGACGTTCGCGCTGGACGCGCTTTCAGGAGCTACCCGCGTCGCCTGGCAGCCAGACCGATGCGCGTTACCCCCGCTGCACGGCAGGCATCCATCACGGTCATCAGGTTCTGGACGGAAGCCTGCTTCGCGCCCTCGATCGTGACAATGACATGGGCCGGGTCTCGGCTTTGCAGGAAGGCGGTCAGTTCGACCGCAGAGAGCATGCGACCACCTACGGTAATGGTTCCGTCCGGCCCCAGCGCCACCAGGACTTTAGGCGGCGGCATTGCATTGGCCGTAGAGCTGCGGGGAAGGTTGGTTACGATCCCCGTCGACGGAATCATGCGCAGCGTGATCATGATAAAAAAGACCAGCAGGAAAAACATGATGTCGATCATCGGAATTATTTCGATGCGGGCCTTTTTCCTATCGAAGTAGCGCACTTCAGATTTCTCCTGCCCTGAGCACGCGCGGACCGGCCAGCCGCTCACGCCCGTGCGGACTGGTCTGCAGCGGAACCCGGTAGTGGGGATACATGCGGTTGATGATCATAACTTTCAGGGTTTCGAGCTGATGCAGGATCACGCGCACCCGGTTGCTGGCTCCGTTGAACAGCACCAGCCCGATGATGGCCACGAATAATCCCGAAGCGGTTGCCAGCAGCGCCTCGGCTACACCGCCGGTGACTTTTGGCGATGCACCTGCACCGCTGGAGAGCACATGGAATGTGCTGAACATGCCCACTATTGTCCCCAGGAGACCGAGCAGCGGCGCAAGGGTGACAATAGTGTCGAGCACCCAGAGGTAGCGATCGACGCGGGGCGCCTCGCGCAATATGGCCTCCTCGATCCTGTCGGAAAGCCGCTCAAAGTCGTGATCCAGGTCGTGCTTGACGGTGGCTGTCAACACCTGGGCCGGCGGCAGATTCTTGCAGTCATCCGCCAGATCCCGCAGCTGCTGCGCTTCGAGTCGGTTGACCGAATCGAGCTTTGCGATGATCCGGTTGCCCGCGATAAATGCGCGCCTGAGATACCACGTCCGCTCAAACGCTATTGTCAGGGCGATAAACAGCAGCGCTGCCATCAGGTAGACAATTTCGCCGGTCGAGTTTGCCGCCTGCAAAAAAGTATCGATATTCATTTGTCCGCCCACTTCGCTGAAAGTACCGTCGGCTTCTATCGAGGCATACCGGGCGGGAACCACACCACAAAAACCGTAGTTACCGCCTTCCACCCGGGTACTGCCGCTATGGATGTTCCCGGAGTCGATCGTGAATTTAGACCAGGAATGTGACGCGAACGTGACACTTCGATGAATTGAGGACGACCGGCGGCACAATCGCGGGCGACGCCGCGCCGATTCCGGCCTGGCGATCCGCTCGACGGATGCGCCCGCCGTCGCGTGTACCACGCACCGCGATCAGGAAAATTCGCGCAGCGTCTGCAGCGGCGGACGCGCGAGCACAAAGCGCGTACCCCATACGCCAAAAGTTCCGACGCCGGCTCCGCCGCCGATCAGTCCGGCGAGCCATAGCCTGGGATCAACGTGGTAATGAAGATGGAACAGGTGCCGCGCGAGGAGGTAACCCGAGACAGTTGCCCCCAAGGCAGCCAGCAGTCCGGCGATTAACCCGATTGCGGTGAATTCCACCGCCAGGCTCAGCGTGAGCTGGCGCGTGGTCGCCCCCAAGGCGCGCATCACGGCAACCTCGTGCGTACGTTCGTCCTGCGTGGCCTGGAGAGCGGCGTAGAGCACTGTCAGTCCGGCCAGCAGTGTAAACAGAAATACATATTCCAAGGACAGATTCACACGATGCATGATGCTGCGCACCTGGGCCATCACGGTCTGAACATCGATAATGGTAATGTTGGGAAAACGCTGCATCAGCTTCTGCAGCAGTCCGTGCCGGTCCGCGGCAAGGTGAAAACTCGTGATGTATGTCGCCGGGTAACCGTTGAGCAGGCCGGGCGGAGTTACTACGAAGAAATTCACGCGAAAGGAATCCCATTCGACCTTCCGCAAATTCACAACCCGTACGGAAAGGTCGCGGTCTGCGATGCGGTATTCGAGCGTATCGCCGAGCTTTATCCGCAGGGTCTTGGCGAGACCCTGCTCGACTGATGCCAACGGCTTGCCGTACTGCGCCGCAGTCCACCATTGTCCGGCAACGATGCGGTTGTCGGGCTGCGGCCGCACGGTCCACGACAGATTGAATTCCCTCTCGACCAAATGGCGGGCACGGATATCGGAGTAGCTTGAAGCGTCTACTGGCCTGTGATTGATGGCAAGCAGCCGCCCGCGCACCATCGGGTAGAGATCCACGTCCTTCAGCCCGTTGGCGAAGAAAAACCGCCGCAGTGGCGCGACCTGTTCAGGCTGTACATTGATGACGAACTGATTCGGCGCCCCCGGGGGAAGGCTGCGCTCCCATTCATTGAGCAGGTCGCCGCGCACCAGCGACAACAACAAGAGCAGCATGATACCGATCCCGAATGCGACCATTTGCACTACACTGGTACCGGCTCGTCGTGCGATGCCGGCGAGCCCGAGACGCCAGGCAACCCCCGAATGTGCGCGCAGCAATCTGAGCAGGCGCACCAGCGCATACGCTACAGCGCTCAGGCCGGCAAGCGTAAGCGAGGTAGCCGACAGCAGGTAGGCCGTGAGCCCCACGTCACGTGTTTGCCACAGCATGAGCGCGGCGGCGACTGCCAGTGCCGCGACATAAACCATCCAGGTCCGCGCCGGCAACTGGCCGAGGTCACGGCGTAGCACCCGAGCAGGAGTGACATCCTTCAGTCGCAGCACCGGCGGAAGAGCGAAACCGAGCAGGGCAACCAGGCCGGTAAGCAGGCCGGACACGACCGGGAACCCGGACGGCGGAGGAAGCGGCGCCGCGACCAGCCCGGAAAGCAGGTACACGAGGACCTGTTGCGCGAAGTAACCTACCGCGCAACCGGCTAGGCTGGCGACCAGGCCGAGCCACAGCATCTGCAGAACGTGAAGCCATACGACATAACGCTGCGTAGCTCCGAGACAGCGCATGACCGCGGTGCCGTCGAGATGGCGCGCGGCATAACGCCTTGTCGCAGTTGCGATGGCGACACCGGCAAGCAACACGCTGACCAGGGCAGCGAGCCCGAGAAAT
>JAJYEK010000215.1 GCA_021785795.1 Pseudomonadota bacterium | reverse complement strand
GCATGCCGATAACAGTTCGGACGGATACCTGGCGAATTCAAGCGGCGTATGATCGTTTTTTTGTCCGGCGAGGTCAAGGTATTGACTTTCCAAGGCGATTTGAGCGGCCACTGAAATGTGGCAGGAGGAGTCGTGCGGCGCAAAGTCACCTGTTTCCGCGATAATACCGGCACAATCGCGATCGATTCGATGGCATTCGAGACATCGCGCAGCGCGGGTGGGCGCTGGGTCGACACCGGTCGCAAGCGACGGCCGTAAGTTCCTGATCGCAGCACAGGCAGCTCCGGTCCCGGCGCCGGACGGTTTCGGTACCTCCGGAGCACTTTTAAATACATTGAGCGCGGATCCGGGCATTCCGGACGTCGCAACCCCGGCATTACCTGCCCGGGCAGAACGTGGGCGATCGGTGTTAGAATCTGAATAAAGGAGCTGCGTGAAATCCGGAGCCGGTTGCGTGCGCCATGCGCAACTCTGCGCGGTGAGGAAGACCGTGGTCAACCGGCAGGGATTGTCACGGGAACCAGAATTCCCTGCCACGGACGGTTGTTATCCGCGGAATCGTTGCCTCACCCGGCGGGAAACAATCCGCCGATGTCTCAGAAAAAGCTTACTCTGGGACGCAGGGATTGCAGCACTTTCTGAACATTGACGCCGGCGCATCGTGAAACGAATAATGCCGCGACGGCGAAACATTCATACCGTGGCAGCGCAATTTTGATCACTCGCATGGCCATTGTTGCTCCCGGACAGTGCCTGATGACGTTTTAAGGATAAACCCAAAATCAGCGGCCTGTTTAAAATCTAGCAAAAATTCTGCCGCACGCCGCTCCAACTTCGATAACCGAGGCTCATGACTGTGATCTATATTGAGAAACAATATGTTACCGACAGGCTGCGTATCGCAATCCTGTCCGGCTTGCTGCTTGTCGCAACCGGTTTTCTAGCCCTGCTGCCCCTCCGCGCCGCCGGGGCCGCAGCGGCGGCCCCCAGTAAAGCGCAGGCTGCCAACGAAAGAATAGCCGATTCCATCCTGAGCGGTATCGGAAAGGGCACGTGGATCGCGGAAGGCCACAACAAGCATGTCATCTACATATTCTTCGACCCGAATTGCCCGTATTGCCATAAGCTCTATGACGATTTGCGCCCTTGGGTCAACCGGAACGAGGTCCAGTTGCGCTGGCTGCCTGTCGGAGTGTTGATGGCAACCAGTCCCGGGAAGGCAGCCGCGATTCTCGAAGCCAAGAATCGGCTTGCCGCATTCCGACGGAATGAACAAGGGTTCAGCCGGGCGTCCGGCTTCGGCCAGATACCCGAGGAACCTTTGCCGAATCCGGTGACCAAAAAGGAATTGCTCATGAACGCGGAACTGCTGAGCCTCGCGGGCCAGGAAGCCGTGCCCGATATGGTGTTCCGCCTAAAGGGTGGTACACCGATCATAATCCAGGGAGCGCCCCCACGGCATATCCTGAAACAGATCATCGATCAGCTCCAGTGAGCGGGCGCAGCCTCACCGGCTCCGGGTGGTCTGGATGCCGGCCGCTTCAGGCAGAATCCCGCCGGCAAAAAGCCCCGGGCAGGCGATCTTTGATACGGATCAATACGGGTTGTCTGCCCGACGGATTAACATCTCCGCTGCGCTGGATATCCGGGATGACCTCAAGCCAAGTCATAAGGAGGCGATACCGCATGTCGACATGCCGGTGCGGTGCGCTTGTGTTGGGCGTCCGAATGGGCGCAAAGTAACTCGGCATGCATCGATATTACCTTCATGGAGGGCACTGAGATGGCGAAATCAAAAGCCGTATCGACTGAAAGGATTTCCAAGGCACCGGTTACCGCATTGACGATCTCGGCGGAGGAACGGCGCCGCATGATCGCCGAGGCGGCCTATTATCGTGCACAGCGCCGCGGGTTCGTGGGTGGGGATCCGATCGAAGACTGGCTTACGGCGGAAGCCGAACTCGAGGGACGGCTTAACCGGGTGCATTAAGCAGGCCTGCCGCCACGGACCCATCGGTCCCGTGGCGGACCACCCGGGAGCGGTTGCCGGACGCTAAAGTCACGGCTTTAGCCACCGAGCGGTGTGCGGTCGCCCGGTCGCGGGATCACCGCGACCGGGCGTGTGGAACACGAGCCAGCTAGAACGATGCGTGCGTCGGGGACGACGGGTGGATATAGGCCCAGCCCTCGGACTCCCGCAGGGTAATCTCGCCCATCCCCGAAGGCACGATGCTCACGAATGGATAGAGGCTGCTGCGGTTCACGTGCAGCTCACGGAGCGTATTGTTGCATTGCGCCAGAATGACGCCCTGCTTGCGCAAACGGAGCAGCCTTTTCTCGAACCCGTTATTCTTGACATAGATGGCATATCCCTTGCTGTTTGCGATCAGCTCAATCTTGACCTTTCCCTTCAATCTCGGATCGCTCAGCAGGTTCTCCACGTTATTGAGCGTCTTCTTGATCGCGCCATTGTTGCCATTGTCGATCTGAAAGATCGCCCCGTAGCTCGACTTGGTCGCAGATGCTCCATGAAATCCGCCGGCAGCTGCGGCCTGGCCGGGGATACCCAGCACTGCCGCAACCACCGCAACGGCGCCCAGTGCGCGCCGTGCAGATTTCAAGCCCGAAATTCTCCCGTTTACGCTCGTCATGCGCTCCTCCTTAATTGACAATTGACTGACAGTCAGTCTCTCGCTGATGGCAGTGCCGGCCTGATGCGGCCGGATTGCCCCTGCCTGTGTGAGCTGCTATGGGACCGGCGTCTTTGCTTCCGGTCGCCATCCTCGGTTAAGGACGTCGCGGCCCTGCGGGTTTATTCCCTCGGCCGCCCCAAGCAGCGGTACATGACCGAACACCTGGCAGCACAACGGCCCGCGTCTGCCAGACTTCGCGATGCCGCAACCGGGCCGGCGTTTGTCGTCTGCCGGGATTGCTCAGGCTGTCACGTTGACGCTACTGCCGTCGTTGTCGCCGTCGCCATTGGTAGCTGCTGCTCCGGGTCTGAAACAGGCTCATCCGTGTAGAAAATGCCTGCTGCGCTCCGGCCAGATTCCCTGCACCCGGACCCTGGCCAAGCTGAATATCCGCACGGCGCTGCCGGAACTGGCTCTGAACACGGTTCTGGTTCGCCACGCCTGTGCCGGAACCGATACCGGAAATCGGCATAAAGCCTCCTCAACGTCCGAAATAAAACAGGGAAAGGGCATTGCCCGGGAAGGAGTCGCACGATAAGAATGCCATTGGCACGCCGGGCCGAGACCGAGACCACCCCGTCCCGAGCGCAAAGCACTGGCCGGCAGCCAGCAGGTTCCCTGCGGGTCCGCAGAGCCAGACGGTCCGCCGGGCACGGCGTCAGAAACTCCGTCACTCCTCGAGATCGTCGACGTCGCTGCCGCCGCGCCGGTCGCGGAGCGTCTGCGTCTCATCCATCTCACGCAGGCGCTTGAGTACGGCCGCATTGACCGTGCCCACCGGGTACGTGCCATCCCAGCGCACATCGCCTGCCGTGCGGGCCGTCACGACCTCGATCGCTTCATCCACGGTCGAAACGGCATAAACGTGAAACTTCCCTGCCGCAACCGCTTCCACCACCTCGTCCTTGAGCATTAGGTGCCTGACATTGGCCCGGGGGATAACGACGCCCTGCTCGCCCGAAAGGCCCATTGCTTTGCACACCGCAAAATATCCCTCGATTTTCTCGTTTACCCCACCCACGGCCTGCACCTCTCCGCGCTGATTTACCGAGCCGGTAACCGCGATGGCCTGGCGCAGCGGCACGTCGGCCAACGCCGAAAGCAGCACCAGCAGTTCCGCTACCGATGCGCTGTCTCCGTCCACCATGCCGTAACTCTGTTCGAAGGCGATGGTCGCAGACAATGACAGCCGGTTGCCGCGTGCGAAGCGCCCTCCAAGAAAACCGGCCAGAATCAGCATGCCTTTACTGTGCACGTTGCCGCTCAGCTTGGCCTCGCGTTCGATGTTCACGACCCCTTTGCCGCCGAGAAACACCCGCGCGGTGATGCGCGATGGGCGACCGAAGGAGAAATCTCCGAGATCGTGAATCGAAAGTCCGTTGACCTGCCCCACGACCTCTCCCGCCACGTCGACCATCAGCGTCCCTTCGGCAATGACCTCGCGGATACGCTGTCCCAGCAGCTCGGAGCGGTGGATCTTTTCCTCGATCGCCTGGACAACATGGGTACGCTCGGTGACGGAAGCGCCTCCGCGGCTGGCCCAGTAGCTTGATTCTCGAACCAGATCCGCCAGATCGCTGAATCTCAGCGACAGCTTCCGCTGATGCTCGGCGGCACGCGCCGCCTGCTCCAGAATGCCCGCAACCGCACCGGCATCGAACGGCAACAGGCCCTCGTCATGACACAGATTGGCAACGAAGTGCGCATACTGCATCGGTGACTCGTCCGTCAGGTCCCGAATCACGTCAAAATCCGCCTTTACCTTGAAGATGCGGCCGAAGTCTTCGTCGTAGGCTTGCAGGAGGTAGTAGAGGGACGGACTGCCGACCATTATGACGCGCAAGCGCATCGGGATCGGTTCCGGCCTGATGGATGCCGTGGCAACGATGCCGTAGGCCTCGGCCGGATCCTCAATCACGACTTCTTGGCGCATGACGGCGCGCTTCAGCGCTTCCCATGAAAACGGGCTTCGCAGCACATCGAGTGCGTTCACCAGCAGGTAACCGCAGTTCGACTTCAGTATGGAGCCGGCCTTGATGAGCGTGAAATCGGTGTAAAGAAACCCCATGCGCGCTTTGCGTTCAACCCGGCCCACGAGATTTGCATAAGTCGGGTTGGTGTCCTCCAGGATCGGAGCCCCGCGCGTCTCTTCATTGTCCACGACCAGGTTCACCGCATAGCGGATAACGAACCGTCCGGTGTTGTCCTCAGACGCATCGGCTGCCTCCGCCGTCTCCAGAAAGCCCTCGAAATTCTTCAGAACGTCGTCCTGCATCGAGCGGATGTAGTCCAGCACGTTGGCGAAGTCCCGGTACTTTTCGCGTACACCCTCGAACAGGTGCTCGGATGTGTAGCTCGCCACGCGCTGGTTGAGTTTCCCGACCTTGCTGTTTATCTCCTCCTGCAAGGCACGCAACTTCTGGCGGAACACGCGCACCGCTTCGTCCACGTCCTTCTCGCGGCGCTGAATGTCCGCCTTTACCTCGGGATCCAGGTCGGCGAACTCCTCGGGCGCGATCGGCTTGCCCTTGCGGACGGGCACTGTCACGAACCCCATGGGGGTGGTCTTGATCAGAAAATCTAGCTGTCTTGCATGCTTTTCCAGATCCGCACTGAGGGCGGCATGGGTCTTGGAAAAGTCTTCCTGCAGAGCCTGATGCTGCTCTTCGTAGTCCTTGCTCTGGAACGCCTTGCGAAAGGCATCCTTGAGTACATTGACCAGAGTCTCTATGTCGCGGCGGAACTCACATCCGCGGCCGGCAGGCAAATTGAGAGCGTGCGGACGATCCGGATCGCGAAAATTGTAGACGTAACACCAGTCCTCCGGGGTCGGCTGCGACTCGGCAATCTGACGAACCATGGGCTTGATGATGGCGTTCTTGCCGGTGCCAGGAACACCGGAGACATATATGTTGTATCCATGCCCCGAGACGT
>JAJYEK010000214.1 GCA_021785795.1 Pseudomonadota bacterium | reverse complement strand
CTCCTTTTTATCGTTAAGGGAGAAGACATGAAACTATGCCGAGTCAGAACAACGCAAACCCGTCAAACAACAGGCGCAGGAAACTCAACTCGGCATAGTTTCCAATGCGGCATAGTGGCGGCTATTCCGATATCGGAATAGCCGCCACACGTGGGTTTCATGGCACGTGCAGTCCGGAACCCCTTTGCCTGTCCTGCAGCAGCTCGGCGGATGGAAGACGCTGGAGATGGTCCTGCGATACACCCATCTCGGTGCCAGCCACCTGGCTGAGTTTGCCGACAATCTCCCGCGACTTCGGGTGGTTGCTGGCAAAAAATTGGCAAAGTCGCCTGACCAGCACTCTGCTGATGATGCGGTAACTACCTGAGTTAATTGGTGGGCCGTGACAGATTCGAACTGTCGACCAACTGGTTAAAAGGCCGAACCGTCAAATTGAAATCTTAACCATAACAGTCACTTGCGACGATTTCCGCCACCTTGTGACCGATGAAAAACGTTGATTTCCTGTAGCAGCAGAGACCGCTTTGGTACAAATTTGGCACACCTGCCAAACTACCCTCCGCGGGAGGCTTTGAGTTTCCGTCCGCCTCGGCTAGAATCTGGCTATTCTAGCCAGAATTATCGAGGTTGACTATGGGTAAGCGGTGGCAACTCCAGGACGCAAAAAACCAGCTTTCGCGCGTGGTGGCCGAGGCGCGCCGCCACGGCCCGCAAACCATCACCGTGCATGGCGCGCCGGCCGCCGTGGTGGTCTCGGTGGAAAAATTCCGCGAGCTGTCGCAGCCGCCCGAAACCCTGACCGAGTTCTTCCGGCACTCACCGCTGGCCGGCACGCGGCTCAAAGTACGCCGCGTGAAGGACACCGGCCGCCCGCGCGTACGGCTCTAGCGTGTTCCTGCTCGACACCTGCGTCATCTCCGAGCTGGTCAAAGCCAGGCCAGCAGCACGGGTAATAGCTTGGATCGATGCGCAGCGCGAAGCCGATCTCTATCTCTGCGTCATCACTATCGGTGAAATCGAGGAAGGCGTGGCAGCCCTGCCGGATGGCGAGAAACGCACCCAACTCCTGACGTGGGTGCGACGCGCCCTTCCGGATCGGTTCGCCGGCCGGCTGCTCGCCGTGGACCTGCCGGTGGCAGTTGTCTGGGGTACGCGTCGCGGAACCAGCAAGCAATCCCTTCCTGTGGTCGATGGACTTATCGCGGCCACGGCCCACGTCCACGGTCTGACCGTGGCAACCCGCAATGAGGCGGATTTCCGCCGCTTCGGTGTCCCCGTCACCAATCCCTGGGAATAGGCAAAATATCTCGTACTGTCCGAAATTCCGAACGATACTACAACGTATCAACGGAAGCTGAATACGTTCCAGAACTATTACATCGGACACTGCGTCCACCCAGCACTGTACGGTAGAAACCCAGAACAAGTGGGCTCGTGGCACACCCAGGCGGGAACACCGATGCATATATTGCAAGAGCCTGGGCGGTTGGGAAACGGAGCTGATGGTGCGCCGCTACACGCATCTCTCGGCCGAGCATCTTGCACCGTACGCGGAGAAGATTGGCCGCCCGCGCCTGATCCAGGGCACAAGACCCGAACCGCAAGGACGGGAAGGAGCTGTAAGTCGTTGATTAATTGGTGGGCCGTGACAGATTCGAACTGTCGACCAACTGGTTAAAAGCCAGCTGCTCTACCGGCTGAGCTAACGGCCCGACGAATTTCCAGCTACTTGCCACTGCCCGCTCCAACCATCCTACCTCGAGCCAACCACACTCGCTTCCGCCCGGGAGCAGGCCGAAGGCCGAAAATCACCAGGTTGACGGAACTCGGGATCGAAGCCCGTCGGGCTGATAACCCACACTTGGCCGGGAGCAGCAGGCGTCGGATTATCCGGACATGCCGCGGACCTGTCAAATCAGGCAGCGGCAAGGAAGAACATCCCGGACCGGGATAAGTCCCGGCCCGGGGACTGTTGGAAACTAGGCAATTCTCCTGCGAGGCAGGAGGCGGAAGTCCGCCAGGCCCGAGAACAAGGCGCTGAAGAATCCCTGCTCGTCCAGCATGTAATACTGCACCTTCATCGTCAGTGCGCTGCCGAAAATGATCATGATGAGCGTGATCAGCGAACCCATTGCGAGCGTCGACACACCGGTTACGCCCTGCCCTATGGTGCACCCCAACCCGACGATGCCGCCGAACCCCATCAACGCGCCGCCAACAATGTGATTGACCATGTCATTTCGCGACGTGAATGTCTCGATGCGGAACTTGCCCGATGAAACAGCATACAGGAACGAGCCCACGATCACTCCTAAGACCGCGGCAATGCCGAATTTGATGGTCGATCCTGTGAAGGTCATTATGTACTGCAAGGTGTCGCTGACTGGCGCCACAAAAGTGAAGGATTCCACCGGTATCGGATTGAAATCATCGTGACCCACCTTGCCGGTGATGTACCAGGCCGCAACCACTGCCAGACCGATGAATGCACCGGCCAGCACGTTGTCGAAATTCCTGCGGAAATCCCTGCTCGAAAAGGAAAACAGCACCAACCCGAGCCCCATAACACCCGTCACCGCCCAGTGAACCAGGTTGGCGTTCTTGAATCCGGTCAGCGCTACGATCGCAGTGTCGATGCCCTGATTCACCAGACCGTGGCTGGACAGGTCAACGTTGGTCACTTCAATGTAGTGGATGCGCAACAGCGCGAGCACCCCATAGAGGGTCGTCGCGGCGGTAAAGCCGAGCATGAGCATGACGACCAGAGACTTGAGGTTTCCGCCTCCGACACGGACCAGAGTACGCTGGCCGCACCCCGACCCCAGGGTCATCCCGACACCAAACAGAAACCCGCCGACCAGATTGCCCAGCCATCCGAAATTGGTCGTGAGATAGATGGACTTGCCGAGGTCGACATAGCCCAGGCCCTGCAGCGCCTGGGAACCGAGAATGGCGACCCCGATGGCCAGGAACCAGGCGCGCAGGCGCCCGGTGTCACCCATATTGACCCAGTCGCTTACCGCACCCATGGTGCAGAAATTCGTCTTGTTCGCGATCGCGCCGAATGCGACAGCAACCCCGAAGCCCAGCAGGGCTACGTGTTCAACATTGTTCAGATGCATCTTTTAATACCTCCGGAGTCGACCTCGACCACTAGTTCTGGACCAAGCTTAAGGATAGCTCATCCCGATTTGCCGAAAAGACGGCTTGGTCCCGAGGTTTATTCCCTTGCGGTGCGGCAGGCGCCGCCGTCCCTGGCGCCCGTCCTGCGCGGCAGCGAATCTCCGGGGGTTGTGCGTCTGGAACGGCAACTGGCGTCGCAATGCGGAAATTCAGCCGTCCTGATAGCGGGTGGGATCCGCCACACCTGCGGCGGCGAACGCCTGCGCCCGCAACCGGCAGGAATCGCATTTCCCGCAGGCGCGTCCCATCGGGTCCGGTGCATAGCATGACAGGGTCTGTCCATAATCCACGCCGAGCTTCATCCCGGTGCGGATGATTTCGGCCTTGGTCATCGCGACGAGCGGGGCATTGATCCGGAAACCGCGGCCCTCCACGCCCTCCCGTGTCGCAAGATCCGCCAGCGCCTGGAAGGCACGGATGAATTCCGGCCGGCAGTCCGGATAGCCCGAGTAGTCGAGCGCATTCACACCGATAAAGATGTCGCCTGCCCCCAGCACTTCCGCCCAGCCGAGAGCGATCGCCAGGAAAATGGTGTTGCGCGCCGGCACATAGGTCACCGGGATTCCCTCGGTAGGCGCACGCGGCACGGGAATGGCGCTGTCGGTCAGGGCCGATGCGCCCATCCATCCGATATCCAGGCTGACGATACGGTGCTCCGCCGCGCCAAGCTGCCGGGCAACGCGCTGCGCCGCATCAAGCTCGACGCGGTGGCGCTGGCCATAATCAAAGCTCAGCGCATGGCAGGAATGTCCGAGACCGCGCGCCATCGCAAGCAGCGTGGCGGAATCAAGCCCTCCGGAGAGCAGCACGACTGCGCGCGTCAACGCTAATGCCCCGGGCTGTTGCCCCAGAGGAGCTTGTGCAGCTGCACCTGCATGCGCACCGGGAGATGGTCCGCCAGAATCCAGTCGGCAAGCTCCGTCGGCGCCACGGCGCCATGGGAGGGCGAGAACAGGATCTCGCACCGTCCGGCGAGTCCCAGTTCATCGAGCTTGGCGCGACTCCACTCATAGTCGGCGCGATCGCAGATCACGAACTTGATCTGGTCATTGGCGTCGATATGCGCGAGGTTCGCGTAGACATTGCGCGCTTCCTCGCCCGATCCCGGTGTCTTGATATCCATCACCACACTCACGCGCTGGTCGACTGCGGAGATGTCGAGCGCTCCGCTGGTTTCTAGCGACACCTCGTAGCCGGCATCGCACAGGCGCTCGAGAAGCACGGTGCTCGGACGCTGTGCAAGCGGTTCACCGCCGGTCAGTGTCACGTAACGCGGCCGATGCCGTGCCACACGGTTGCCTATTTCCTCAAGCGACATCCACGATCCACCCTGAAAGGCATAGGTTGTATCACAGTAGCCGCAGCGCAGGGGGCATCCTGAAAGCCGTACAAACACTGTGGGAAAGCCGACGGTACGGCTCTCACCCTGCAGCGAATAGAAGATTTCTTTGACCCGCAGGCGCGCCGCACCGGCACTGTTCTCCGGCCCGGGCCCTAAGAACTCGGCTTCGGGTTTGGGTGCGCTTGCCATAAGGCTTCAAGGTGCCGACTGCGGCCGGACCGCTTCGTCGCCGTCCGACACCGTTCTAAATATGAGGACGTCGGAGATGTTATACCTTCGCGCCATGACTACAAAATGCCCGGCAGACATGTCCCGGAACCGCGTTCAGTGCCCTTCCTTCTGCATCTGATCGAGACGCGTGGCGGCTAGCGTTGCCACCGTAGTGCTGGGGAAACGCGCGATGACGCTGTTCAGGGTCTTGCGCGCCTTGTCATAGGAGTGCAGCTCGTACTGAGTGAAACCGATCTTGAGCAGGGCATCCGGCACCTTGGTTCCGTTCGGGTATTTTGTGACCACCACCTTGTATTCCTTCAAGGCCCGCCGGTAGTTGCCCATGACGTAGTTGCCTTCGGCAATCCAGTACTCGGCATTGCCGGCCAGGGGACCATCCGGGTACTTCACGATGAAGGCATGGAAGGCCGCAATGGCGCGATCGTAGAAACCCTCTTTCATCAGATTGAACGCGCCATTGTAGGCCTGCTGCTGTCCTGAGGTCGCCTGCACTGCAGCAGCAGGCGTCGTACCTCCGGCTGCCACCCCCGCTGCCGGAGCAGCCGCCCCCCCTGACGGAGCAGCCGCTGCGCTTCGCGCCTCGAGAGCGCTTACACGCCGGTCAAGATCCGCGATGAGATCCCGTTGCTGCTGCTTCATGACGTGCAGCTTATGGGACTGAATTTCGACCGCATCACGCAGCTTACGCACCTGCGACTGCAGCGTCTCGACCTGCTGAAGCAGGTTGAGCACGCTGCTGCGCAGCCCGGACTGCGGCGGCGGCATCCCTCCGTCAAGAGGAATGCTCACCACCGGAGCCGGTGTGGAACGCGAGTCCGGCAGGCCATCCTGCGCGAACGCCGCCGGCACCACGATGACCGCGGCCAGGATGAACGACGTCCAACAACCGATGTCAGTCCAGCGTATGCCCATAAAGCCCTTTAA
>JAJYEK010000213.1:511-5710 GCA_021785795.1 Pseudomonadota bacterium | reverse complement strand
ATCGACGCCCTCGCCGTGTAGGCAGGGCGCGGAACACCGATTCTTTCGCAATACATTGAAAGGTCACAGAAAAACGTCTTTTAAGCGGCGCAACTTGAGCCTAACCATCGACCGTGCCCTTTTGGATCGTCGGCACTGGACGGACATCCGCGTCAAGGCGCAGTGTGCCTTCAACACGTGCTTGTTCGCCCGTGGCGTGAGGCCTGCTGCGTCGAAGGTCGGCGACAATCCAGTGGATCACCTGTATGGTAAGGAACTGTGCGTGCTGGCGTGGGCGGTAGAGCAGACGGGCACGGAAAAGACTCCCATCGCCGTCCGTAATGGGTTGGCGTTGCGACCGGAAGGGCGCTGGTGATTCTTCGGTATGACTGTCATAAGCGCCGGTGCCCTCATGGGCAAGGGCTGGCGTGCTCCTGAAACACGCCTTGGGCGACATGGCGCAAAACGATTTGCTCGTACCCCGCACCCGCCGCGGTAGCCGCGGCAAGGACGACATCTCTCTCGTTCGACCTGCTTGGGGACGAAACGCCATGAATGCCGTGCTCGTGCCGCCGCAGCCAAAGATATATACATATCGCCCACGTAGATCGTTTACCCATCCATCGTGGATGATGGCTGTTTTAGTGCGATGCGGGAGTTGTTTGGCGCGCGCCTGCGGGCAGGACCATCGGCATGGGCGGTATCAAACAGCGGCGCCTGAATGAGCTACGCCTGAGCAGCCATCCCGATCTGCGCCTGGGCAACTTCGTACCGTTTTATTTTTGCCCGCGCTCTCCGTGACGTCCTACCTTATCAACCAATGCAATCCTCGCAGCTGAGCTATCATGGCGGGCAGGCGCCAATTCTGCACTTCGAGACCGATCTGCGCACCGTCGTTGCATGGGTCAATGCCCATCCCGCGCTGAGCGTTCACGCCCTCGAATACAGGCTCGTATTTTTTCGAGGACCGCAACAATCTTGCGTGTGTCTGGGCGAGATCAATGGGGCGGCCGTGCAGGCCCGCGACTGGCGGGCACACAGGGAAGGCAAAGCAGGCGGCGTTCCTGCTGGAGCACCGCTTTCCGTGGCGCCTGGTCGAGCGCATCGGCGTTCCGCAGGCCGCTTGTCCACGACCATGTGGTCAATACCGTTCCTAAAACCAAGGAATTTTATTCCAAGACGCCAACCCGAACGATACTGGTGACGATTCGCGTGCCGGGATCCCACCGGCAAGCACAAAGGGCGACCTAAGCCACCGCCACAACCGGGGCGTTTGATATCTTCCTTGCGTCCGATACCGCGTGCCCGGGAGGGTCGAGTTTTCTCGCCTCGCGCTGCGCTGCAAGCGCCGCTTTGAGTTTACGGTTGACCTGGCTAAGGTACGACCATACATGCCTGGACCGCTTCCGCACGGGTGCGGCCAGGGTGACATGACCATTCCTACCGTCCGGTGCCTTGAAGACGTTCTCTCCATGCACCACACGATGCGCCGGGACTTCCCGCAAACGCAATTCTCTACGGCCAATCGCTACTGCCGCCCCTTCGTGGACCGTTAAGCCATAGCGATCTGCCCAATGCAAACGGCCCAATACCGATGTATAGGCCGGGTTCACCATTTTGACCGCTACCCCATCCTTGACGGCACGAACACGGATGGCATTGTGAATCTTTCTGTAAGACAGACTGGACAACATCCGCGCATACCGCACGCCGTCTACTTCGGTGAGTTGCCCTTTCTTTTTAGAAAAATCCAGATTCTCCAGAACCAGCGACTTGCCGGTCCGCTTTGCACGATTCGACAGTGCAATGGCGGCAGATTCGATGACGGCTGCCGCCTGCTCCGTCGTCTTTCCGTAAGTGACGCAGGGAATGCTTCCCGTTGACACCGGATTGCCGAACCGGTCCAGTTCCGCCCAGGCCAGATGATCCACATTCAGGTCCACGGCCAGTACGCCCGTTTTTGCGTTGGTCGTCACGGCCACTTGCGGCTCATCGAAACTCACCAGCGCCCGCCAACCCTTCCTGTCCCGCTGGAAGCGCCAGGATAACGCGCTTAGAGGGTCTGGATAGACAATGCGCGAATAGGACTTTCCATTCTTTGAGGTAAAGGTCTTTTTAGGCAATGTTTTCTTGGATAACTCCGCATGAGCCATGATGGCCGAGCGCAATTTTTCTTGCTGATAGGGAAAGCGCAGCGGTCCGATGCTGACACGCTCACCCTCTTCTCCAGGTAAGCGCAAATCCAGCAAAAAGGCGCCATCTTCTTGAATGCGGGCCACACAACCCTGACAGCCACTGGTCTCGTCCCTTGATCCCAAGACCATGAATTGACTGACACGCGCACTCTTCCAGTCGGACAACCATTCCGCATGGTCCTTGTAACCGTTTTCCTCCAGATGGTATTGCTTGCAAAACAGCGACCCTCCGCCAAAACATATCCCGGAAGCGAAGGGTCGACGCATCTCTTTGATCACTTTGGATTGCCGTTCCAGCAGGTTGCCCATCTTCCGTTTCTTTTGGTGCAGACGATTTTCGAGACGCTGAGTGTTTTCTGGAGATTCACCGGCTTTCCGAGCTTTGGTAATCTGCTTTTCGATTTTCTGCAGGAGTTTTTGCGTGGCCACAATTTTACCAGTCAGGGTGTTTTCCTGGTTTTTGAGGTTCTCCACCCGATTGGTCGCCAGACCTTCTACATACTGACGCACGGCATTGAATTGTCTGGCGGTTATATCGAACCGACGAAGATAGGCGTTTTTGAATGAGGCTCCCGTGCGCTGCCCTGTGGCCATATCCGCAGCCAGATGATGCGCAACCTGGTTGAACCGCTCCGCATAGGTGGATAACGCCGCATCCTGTTCCGGCTTAATACGCGTAATGCGAGTATGTAGCGTGATCATTCCACCCCCGTGACGGGGTCCATGCCGCCTGCCGCCATGACCGCTATTGCCTTTTGTGCACGATGTTTCGCAGACCGGCGACCATATAAGCGGGCGCAGAATGAGGTCAGCACTGAGATCATATCTTGCACCAGATCGTCCTTGAGTTCGGACTCATCCACTACCAGCAGTTTTCCGCCACGTCCGGCCAGAGCCGCCTCAACATATTCGGCACCGAAGCGCATGAGTCGGTCGTGGTGCTCCACGACGATGTGTTCCACCGTGCTGTCGCCCAGCAGGCGCAGCAATTTCTTCCGATGTCCGTTCATGCCGGAACCTACTTCGGTGACGGTCTCGCTCACCGCCAGACCTCGCCCGTTGGCGAAAGTCACACAACGGGCCACCTGTCCATCCAGGTTCGCTTTCTGGTCATGGCTGGAGACCCGCGCATACACCACCGTTCTGCCAGTGGGCGTCTCTGGCACGTCTACCAGAATGGTGCCCGTCGATAACTGGTGCGCGGGCACCGGCATGGTCCCGTTCTTAAACCATTCCCATGCGGTGCGATAGGTCACACCCTGTGTCTTTGCCCATGCGCTTAGTCTCATGGACAATAGGACAACATGGATCTCTATAAAGTTCCCTGTTCATGGCAACAGTTGTGAACCCTATGCGTCGCATAGGCGTCGGCCGACGGTCGAAGTCCGCGCCGACTGGTGTTACTAAAATCAGAGGAACGTAGCCATGCTTGAGTACATCTCGGGCGACATCCTCGAATGTGAGGCTGACGCGCTGGTCCACACCGTCAACTGCGTTGGCGTGATGGGGCGCGGTATCGCCTTGCGGTTCAAGAACGCTTTCCCCGAAAACTTCAAGGCTTACGCGGCCGCCTGCCAACGCGAAGCCGTGCCGCCGGGCCGTATGTTTATCTATGAGACGGGCCAGATCGCAAGCTCGTGCCGCCACGCTTCATCGTCAGCTTCCCCACCAAGTGGCACTGGCGTGGCAAGAGCCGCATCAAGGACATTTCACAAAAGGCGGGCGGAAAATCCCTGCGTCGTAAGGAGCGCGACCGCCCTCTTATCGAAGGAAACAAAGGTGTCGGCGCCAAGCCATCGCCCTTCATAGGCAATGACACCATCCGCAAAATCCCCGCCCGCCTCAAGCATCGCCAGACCCGCGTCCACGGCCGGGCGGTTGACTTTGACATTGGCGGCACCGAGAAGGGCACGGATCGCGACCGCGACATCCTCTGGCTGGAAACGGTAAACCCGAAGTAGCACCCACACGAATTCGCACAGGCAGGGAAGCGGGATCGCGACCAGTTCCGCCGCACTCAAGACCTGCGCGGCGATACGGGCTTGCGCCTGGTCATCACACACTGCAGCGCGCACAAGCACATTGGTGTCGATGGCGACTTCCATAACGTTCTCAAAAAGCGCTGAGACCCTGATCGCAGGAGCGCTTGCGCCGAATTGACGCGCGTGCGCATAACCCGCGCCGCATCGCGCTTATCCAAACCGACGAAACCGTCGCGATCGCCGTCAAACAGTCCCGTTCGGGAAAATTACCCGACGGCGGAGCCGTCCTTGACGGCAAAGCGTCGCTCAGCGCTCGGTGGGCTCTTTTTCTTTGCCTGCCCAACCCTCGGCGGCCGCCGCGGCCATTTCCTCGAGGGTGGCGACCTTATTTGTTCGGCCCGCAAGCAACCCGATGAAATCGGCCATTGTTCCCGTCTGCCGGGCCGCCCTTATCACGCCCCGACCATCGGGCAGCAAATCCAATTCGATCTTTTCCCCTGGACCGATACCGAGGTGTTGTAACACCTCCTTTCTTAGGGTCACCTGTCCTCTGGCCGTCACAGTCAGTGTGAGCATGATGTCCTCACAAAACGCCTGAACGATGCGGGTATGGTAATGCATATTTCCCTTACCGTCAACTCGAGCCCCGGATCAGCGGAAGGGGGCGGACATTGGGTGGTGAGCCGGGAGGGCGCGAGCCACCACGGCAGCGTGGCGCGTCAGGTCTATGAGTGGAATGTGCGCAAACGGCAGTTCACGTCCCGCCAGATCGCTATCGCGGAAGGACGGTTGAAATCGCCGGGCTGGCCGTTGCCCGAAGTCGTGGTGACCCACTGACGAAGAAAACGCGATGCATGTTAAGGGCTTGTCCGGAAATGTGTTAACCGCCACCGGCCGTTGCAAAGGCCGATGATGGTGGTGGCGAGGTGGTTGGGCGCGGCAAAGCGGCGTTCGGGCTTCTCATGGCGCATGGCAGCTCATGAGAACATTGTAAGCTGCGGCCGCCTTCGACCCCACAATGCCGGGATATGGGCGCTTGGTGA
>JAJYEK010000213.1:0-501 GCA_021785795.1 Pseudomonadota bacterium | reverse complement strand
CGCGATCGCGCTCTCGCGCACGATCTTCTTGATCTCGAGCAGCGCCGACGGATGCATGCTGAATTCCCGTAGCCCCAGGCCCAGCAAAAGCCGCGTATAGCGGGTGTCGCCGGCCATCTCGCCGCACATGGCCACCGGGATGCCCTGTTTGTCGGCGGCGTCTATGGTCATGGCGATGAGCCGCAGCACCGAGGGGTGGAGCGGGTCGTAGAGGTAGTTCACGGTGTCATCGACGCGATCGATGGCAAGCGTGTATTGAATGAGGTCATTGGTGCCGATCGACAGAAAGTCGAGGTGGGCGGCGAACAGGTCCGCCGACACGGCCGCCGCCGGGACCTCGATCATGCCCCCTATTGGTATGTCTGTGTCGAAGTCCACGCCGGTCCGGAGCAGCTCCTCCTGTACCTCGCGCACGATCTCGACGACGCGCGCGATCTCGTCGATATTGGATAGCATGGGGATCATGAGGCGCACCGCGCCAAACGCCGATGCGCGCAGAAT
>JAJYEK010000044.1 GCA_021785795.1 Pseudomonadota bacterium | reverse complement strand
TATACGGCGCGGCTCATACCGCACCACGATGGCGTGGCGGTTCCGCTGGAAAATGCTCATATATTGTGGCAGCGATGATTCAATATCGAATGGAGGATGGCGGAATGGCGAGCGAGAGCAGAGTTGGAGAGTCCGAATACGTCCTGACGATTAACGGCGGCTCGTCGAGTCTCAAGTTGGCGCTGTATCAGACCGGAGAACTTCTGGAGCAAAGGCTTGTAGGAAAAGTTGATCGCATACTGCTCAAGCGCACTCGCCTAGAAAGCATCCGCACTCACGGGCTGACGGCGGGTGCTATCGTATGAGCGCGCCCGCGATCACCCAGCGCGAATCGCTCACGGGCTTGGCCGTGCCGCTCGCGGCGGTGTTCGTGGTGGCCGTGGGCTACGGTGTGGTGCTCCCCGTGTTGCCGTTCATGCTCGCGGATGCTCTCGGCGAGGCGGCGCGCGCCGCGGTCGCCTGGCACACCGGTCTCTTGACGGGCGTGTACATGCTGGCGCTGTTCCTGTTCGCGCCGCTGTGGGGATACGCCTCGGACCGCATCGGACGGCGGGCGGTGATCCTTCTCGGGCTCGCTGGCTTCAGCGGCGCGATGGTATGGTTCGCGCAGGCGCGCGGCCTCGTGTTCATCTACGGCGCCCGCGCGCTCGCTGGCGTGTTTGCGGCGGCGGTGTTGCCGGTGGTATTAGCCTGGGTGAGCGATGTGGGTACGTCGCGCACACGGGCACAGGCGTTCGCGTGGTTGAGCGCGGCGAGCGCACTCGGTTTCCTGTTCGGCCCGGCGTTGAGCGGCTGGCTCGCATCGATCGAGATCATTGCCCAGGACGATGCCCTGACATTGCCGTTTTATGCGGTCGCTCTCTTGGGCGGCATGGTGTGGTTCGCGGCCTATCGGTTCCTTCCGGAGCGTGGACCGCGGCGCGCCCGTGACAGCGAGCCGGAGCGGAGCGCGCCATCCTTGATATGGCTGCTGACATTGTCGCTGCTGGTGATGTTTGGTATCGGTAGTTTCGAGGTCGGCTTGGCATTGCGCGGCCAACAGGTGTTGAACCTGCGCCCGCGCGAGATCGGCTGGATGTTCGCCGAGTGCAGTCTGGTCATGATCCTGGCGCAGGTCTTCGTGCTGGCGCCGCTGATCCGGCGCGTCGGCGGCGGGCTGCTGGCGCCGGCCTTCCTCGCGATGGCCGCGGGTGTCGCGCTGCTGCCGTACGCCGAGAGCTATCCGGCGATGCTGCTCGGCGTGGGCTTGGTCGCCGCGGCCTCGGGTCTACTGATCCCGGCGCTCGCCTATTGGGTGTCTCTCGCCGCCGGGTCCGCGCAGGGCGCGGCCCTCGGTCAACAGACCGCCGCCGCGAGCCTCGGCCAGGCCGCGGGCTCGGCCGCCGCCGGCTGGTTGTTCGCCATCCTTATCGAAGCGCCGTTCTGGGCGACTGCCGGCCTGCTCGGGCTCGGCGCGGTAGCCGCTCTCCGTGTCTCAAACACCTTGAAGGAGGTGACTCATGAGTAATGGTGAACTCCCTGTCGCGCTGTTGATCCTGCGCCTGGGTCTCGGCGTGTTTCTCCTGTTGTTTGGCATCGACAAGTTGGTTGCCCCTGCAACCACCGTGGAAGTGCTCGCGCAGTTCTACGGGCTGGTCGTTTCCCACGGCATGGTCTATGCCGCCGGGGCGCTGGAGATCCTGCTCGGCCTCGCGTTCCTTGCCGGGTTGTGGAAGACGCTGAGTTACGGGCTCGGCCTGCTGCTGCATGCGGTCTCCACGCTCGCGACATATCAGGAGCTGCTGTCGCCGTTCGGCGAGAATCATCTGTTCCTCGCGGCGATTCCAGTGCTCGCGGCGTTCCTCGCATTGTTCCTGCTACGTCGCCAGGACACGCTGTGGAGCATGGGTCAGGCCGCGCCGCGAAAGCAGACATGAAGGTGCTGATCGTCA
Source organism: Pseudomonadota bacterium (assembly GCA_021785795.1). Next base: position 25,404 of record JAJYEK010000044.1, on the reverse strand, counting down.
AATAAGGAGCCATTGTGGCCGGCCTGAAAAGACTGTTCCAAATTGGCCTCGCAGTCAGCGGTTACCTGCTGTGGTGGCTGCTGGTTCGTCTGCACCTGTGGCGCACATCGGTTACGCCGGGGCAACGGCTGTGTCGCACGTTCGAACGACTGGGTGCGACGTTTGTCAAGCTTGGCCAGGGCTTGAGTCTGCACCGCGACCTGCTGCCGGACGATTACATTCTCGCGCTGCAAAGCCTGCAGGACCGCGTCGCGCCGTTTCCGGATGATACCGCGCGGCGCGAGGTGGAACAGGCGTTCGGAAAATCCATCCCCGAATTGTTCGCCGAATTCGAGGCGCACCCGATGGCGGCCGCGTCCATCGCGCAGGTGCACAAGGCGCGCCTGCGCGATGGACGGTGGGCGGTGGTGAAGATCCGCAGGCCCCGCATCAAGGCCCAGATCGACCGCGACATGCGCCTGCTGCGCGGCGTGCTGCGCCCATTGGTCGCGCTGCTTCCGTGGCTGCGGCGCTACGAGCCGCTCGTTCTGGTCGATGAGATCTGGAGCAACCTGCGTAAGGAGACGGACTTCTGCCGGGAGGCGCGGAATGTCACGCGGTTCGTCGAGGCCTTCCGGGGCTCGGCGACCGTGCACGTCCCCGCAGTGATCGACGGGCTTTATACGGAATCGGTGCTGGTACAGGAACTCAGCGGCGGGCGGCGCGTGGACGATCCCACGGTGCGCGCGCAGGGGGCGCGGCTCGCGCAGGCTCTTGTCGAGGCCTATCTGCAGCAGGTGTTCGTCATGGGCCTGTTTCACGGCGATCCCCATCCGGGCAACCTGTTCATCATGGACAGCGGGCGCATCTGTTTCCATGACTTCGGCATCGTCGGTGCGCTCGAACCGTCCACGCGTCGCAACCTGGCGGCGTTCCTGCTCGCCTTCGCGTATCAGGACAGCGAGTGGATGCTGGATGCGGCCCTGGATCTGGGCCTGCTCGCGGGGGCGCTCGATCGCGCGGAGTTCCGCCAGGGACTGCAGGAGATCATCGAGGACTACGCCGGTCTGCCGCTCAAGGACTGGTCGCTGGCCGAGGCGTTCGTGCGCGTGGCGCGCCTCGGTCACGGGCGCAACATCCGCATTCCCCATAGCCTGCTGGCCCTGATGCGCATGATGTATCTGATGGAAAACGCCGTGCGCGATCTCGACCCGGACTTCAATCTGCTCCAGAGTCTGCTCGGCACCGCCGAAGAAGTGCTCAAGTCCTCCGCCGGCGCCGGGACGGAAACGGGGCTGAACCGGCTGCGTTTCGAGGCCGCGGCCGGTGCGCACGAACTGCCGGCCGAGCTTGGCGCCTGGATTCACCGGATACGCGCCAAGGGCCTGGAGCTGCAGTTGCAGCACCACGGCCTGAAGGAACTGGAGAAACACATTGATCGCAGCAGCAATCGCGTGGCCCTAGCGCTGGTGACACTGGGCCTCTACATCGCCTCCTCGCTGCTGATGCAGCATTCCATCGGCCCGCGCCTCGGCGAGATGCCGCTGCTCGCTGCGGTGGGTTATATCTTGGCACTGTGGTTTACATGGTGGCTCGCGCGGGGAATTTTCCGCTCCGGAAAGTTGTGATGGGCGCGCGTGGTTCGGACATCCCTGAACAGTCCGGATACCTGAGCACCGGTCAGACGAGCTGCCACGACGGGGACGGGCGGATCATCCCCTGCGCCGGTAGCGGGCAGGATGCGGAATTCCGCGCCGGCGTTCCGTGGCCGGAACCCCGGTTTGAGATGGATCATCATCATCATCATCATCATCATCATAATAATAATAATAATGTTGTGCTCGACCGCCTCACCGGTTTGATGTGGACGCGCCATGCGAATCTCGCGGAGTACCCGATGACCTGGCCGGAGGCGCTCGATTTTGTTGCCAGCATGAATCGCGAGAGGGCCCTCGGTTTCAGCGACTGGCGCCTGCCAAATCGACGTGAGTTGCGCAGCCTGGTGAGCCATCAGACCCGCAGGCCCGCGTTGCCGGAGCAACATCCTTTCTTCAATGTCTTTGCCGGCTGGTACTGGAGCTCGACCACCGCCGCGATCAGCTCGGCGCATGCTTGGTATGTGAACATGGACGGCGCTCGTATGTTCTACGGCGGCAAGGACCAGTCATATCTTGTGTGGCCGGTGCGCGGTGAAAGCCGCGTGCTTCCTGCTACCGGGCAAAGACAATGCTTTGATGTGCAAGGTCGGGAAATTCTTTGTCGCGGAACCGGACAAGATGGCGAGCGGCGCGCCGGTTGTGCCTGGTCTGAGCCACGCTTCATGGTGCAGGGCGACAAAGTGCTTGATCATCTCACCTGCCTGTATTGGATGCGCCGCGCCGATCTGACCTACGGGCCTGTCAGCTGGCCTGAAGCACTAGCAGCGGTTACTGCCCTCAATCGTGAGCAGCCGCAAGGCGAACTTTGGCGTCTGCCGAACGTCAATGAGCTGGAGTCGCTCGTCGATTGCAGCGCCCACAGCCCGGCGTTACCACGTGGACATCCGTTTGAGGAAGTACAGGCAGCCTACTGGTCATCGACCACGAGCCTGTTTGAGCCCGATTGGGCCTGGGCCCTTTATATGGAGAAGGGCGCCATCGGGGTGGGCCAGAAACATGGGCGGCACTTTCACGTATGGGCGGTGCGGCAGAAGGTGTAGCGCGTGTCGCTACTAAGCCAGTCTTGCTGGTTCGCAGAAAGTTGGCGTCCGCAGCCGAACCCGTACTAATGTCCAAAAGACCGAACCGCACTTCAACGTATCCTGCAGCCGTGATTCTGGAGGAGGCCAGGTAATGACGTGATCGATGTAATCAGTTACCCCGTTTCATCCGGGTGATGTGTAAACACGGCGACGGTCGCCCGAACCCAAGCGCGGCTCGGGGGTGACCCCTAACCGCTTGTATCCCTGAAGAGAAATAGTGGAGCGGAAGGGGATCGAACCCTCGACCTTCGCATGGCGAAACCGCAGGCCAACCATCGAGTCGCGAAATCAGGAAACCGGGTGTGCCGACACCTTCGAATTAGGCGGAAGGCAACATGCAGGACAGAGGTTCACACTAGGGCCACCCTGGAAAATAATAGTACCGAGGGTCGGAATCGCTCCCGCCAGATTTTAAGGAGGATGGGGGACAGCAAGTTATTTCCGATCAACTACTTGCATCGCTTGCCGCGGTGCCATTCCCAGTCTCAGCCTGTCACGAATCTGGCACGAGGCCGAGGCGATCATTTTGAGAGCTTCCCGTCGGCAGCGTAGGCGGCTCTCCGATCCTCTTGCGGATCAGGCGCAGTGGGAGCAAGTATTAATTCGCCATTAGGCACACGTACCGGATGGGAAAGCCGTGTGCCGCCTTATCGAGGCGATAACAATGGAAGATTGACCTGTGTGCAGCGCACAGCTTTTATCATGGACACGGCAACAACAGTGCAAGGGAGTGTGATCGTGACACACCTTCAGTTAACCGGACAGTAGTGTACGAAGGAGGCAAACCATGATTACCCATGCCAAGTCCAAGAGCGGCAAAGCCAAAGCCGATACCCGTTTGACCGAAGAGCAACGCCAGCACCATATTAAGGTTGCGGCTTATTACATCGCCGAGAGCGGTGGATTCAACGGCGGTTGTGATTTAGAGAATTGGCTGGCTGCGGAAGCGGAAATTGATCGGTTGCTGGTTGAGGGTAAGCTCTAGCCCGCAATTGAGAAAGGAGCTCAGTGAAATGGCAACCTCATCGGAAATAACATTGCCGCCTGCAAGCTCCGGTATCGAGCTGGCTAAACGCATCCTGTGTCGCCTGTTCCGGGATTTCGACGGATGTCTCCGCGTCTGCCTGTGGGACGGTTCCGAAGTGCATCTTGGCCGCGACCACCCGGAGTTTTCGCTGACCTTCCGATCTTCAAAAGCTTTCCAGGACCTCATCCTGTCGCGCAATCCGTTACGTCTCGTTGAATCTTATTTTCAAGGACTCATTGACATTGACGGTAACTTCTACGGTGCACTCAAACTGCGTCACCATCTGACTTCGTTGCAACTGTCCCTGATAGAGAAGGCCACACTTGCGGCTAAAGCATTTAGGATTAAACCAGACAAAACGGCATCAAACGGCAGTAACGCACCCAAGTGGGAAAAAACCTTCAGGCAAAAACTGGGCATCAGTCCCAGCAAAGATCTCAATCGCCATGCCATCTCCTTTCACTATGACGTTTCCAACGATTTCTATGCGCTGTGGATGGACGAACAGATGGTCTATTCCTGCGCTTATTACGAGGATGCCGGTCAGAGCCTGGAACAAGCGCAACGTAACAAGCTCGACCACATTTGCCGCAAATTGCGGCTCAAACCCGGCGAACGGCTGCTCGATATCGGCTGCGGCTGGGGCGCGCTGATCTGCTGGGCTGCGGAACATTACGGTGTGAACGCACATGGCGTTACGTTAAGCCAAAATCAGCACGACTATGTCCAAGGAATAATCAAGCAACGCGGGCTAGAACAAAAAGTTTCTGTCGAGCTGCTCGATTGCCGTGACCTTCGTGGCGAGGCCAAGTATGACAAACTTGTCAGTGTGGGCATGTTCGAGCACGTCGGCTTGAAGAACTTACCGACCTACTTTGAAATTGCCCACCGGTCGCTCAAACCCGGCGGGCTGTTTCTAAACCATGGCATCACCAGCGATGAAGGCGGTTGGAAGAAAACCCTTTCGACCGAATTCATCAATCGTTATGTCTTCCCTGATGGTCAGCTCGAGACCGTCAGCACGGTTCAAGGACTCATGGAAGATAGCGGTTTTGAGATTCATGACGTCGAAGGTCTCAGGGAGCACTACGCGCTGACGCTACGCGAGTGGGTAAGACGCCTGGATGAGCGCCACGAAGAAGCGCTGAAATATGTGACTGAACCCGTCTATCGCATCTGGCGGCTGTATATGGCCGCGTGTGCTATGCAGTTTGAAGAAGGCAATACCGGGATATATCAAATTCTGGTTTCCAAGCGCGCACCTTTTTCCAACCCGGTCCCGCTCACGCGGCGCGATCTCTAACGTCAGCCATGTTGATCACGTGTAAAAACATCACCAGATGCCGGGAAGTATCACGGCTGAGTGCGTGGGATCGATCCGGTCCAGGGTAAAAGGAGCCAAGGTCTATGTGTTTTTCAGCAACAGCGAGTTTTACCGCCGGAGTTTCATTGTCAGTACTCGGTGTGGCAACTCTGAAAAAGGCGGAACGGAAGGCAGAGATCCCGTTTGCGATGATCCCGCTTTTGTTCGGGGTTCAGCAAATCATCGAGGGAATGCTCTGGCTCTCATTCCGGTTCGATGCTCCGTTGCTCAATGTGATCATGACGTATGCGTTTACGCTGTTCTCACACGTACTGTGGCCGGTGTTTGTGCCATTCTCCATCGGCTTGGTGGAAAAAGTGGCCTGGCGGAAAAAGGTTATATTGGCATTCCAGTTCATCGGAATAGCGGTCGGATTGTACCTTCTTTACTGGGTCGTCAGATTTCCCGTCACGTCCGAAGTTGATGAACACATTGTGTATGTTTCACCGCATTATTATAGGGTTCCGGTGATGGTGTTCTACCTTGCGGCAACATGTGTCGGCTCCTTTTTTTCAAGCCATAAGATAATCAATATCTTCGGCGTTCTGGCGTTGCTGCTTTTTATGGTGGCTTACTGGATTCACACGGTTGCCTTTTTTTCCATATGGTGCTTTTTTGCCGCGATACTAAGCGCAGTCATTTATCTGCACTTCAAGTTGGGAAAACATAGCACCCCAGACTTGATGCAGAGCGGTGCGTAAAGAACCGACAGAAGATGGTAAATAGTGCAGACCAAGCTTGAGGGTGATGCCATACTGACTGAGGAGCGGGACGTAGGTTTCGAAGCAAACGTGAATCGTGCATCGGCGATCGGCTCCGGAACGGCGCCAACGTCTGTGTGCCGCCGGGTCGCTCGTAAGAGATCGTCGGCGTCTTGGCCAAAGCGGAATTCGTGAAAACGCCCATGGAAAAGGGCGCCACGCTCTCCGAGGCCATTCGCGATCTCGGGCGGCGGATCTGGGCGGTGCAGCAGCAAGGTGAGTCGTGACGATCGACGGCATCGCGTCTTCGACGGCGACTTGAACGTGGGTTTCTTAAACAGGAGGGGGAACATGACGATCGATCCAGTATGCAAGATGAACGTGCAGCCGGACAAGGCAGCGGCCAGAACGGACTATGGCGGGCAGATGTATTACTTCTGCTCCGAGGCTTGTCACAAGACCTTCGCCGCCGATCCGCAGAAGTACGTGGGCGGCGCGCCCGGCGGCCACGGGCACGGCGGGCATCAACACGGGCACAAGTAGCGAGCCGTCGAATGGGCGTCCGAGACAACGACGTTATCCGGATTGCCGGCGCCGGACCGGCGGGCTTGGCGGCGGCCATCACGCTGGCGCGCGCCGGGCGGCGCGCGATCGTGCACGAGGCGCAGCACGAGGTCGGCTATCGCTTCCAGGGCGACCTGCAGGGGCTCGAGAACTGGACGACGGAGCGCGACGTGTTCGATGAGCTGCGCGAGATGGGCCTGACGACGGCGTTTGCACATCGCGCCTGCCATGAAGGCACCGCCTTCGACGCCTGGGGGCAGGCCTATCCGGTGCGCAGCGACGCGCCGCTCTTCTATATGGTGGAGCGCGGTCCTGGGCCCGAGAGTCTCGACACCGCCCTGCTCGAACAGGCGCGCGCGCTCGGCGTGGAGGTGCGCTTCGGCAGCCGGCTCGAACGGCTGGAGGGCTCCGGCATCTTGGCCGTGGGGCCGAAGGCCGCGGATGCGATCGCCGTCGGATATCACTTCGAGACCGACATGGACGACGGTTTCTGGGCGATCTGCGACGAGGCCCTCGCCCCTCAGGGCTATGCCTACCTGCTGGTGATGAACGGGCGCGGCACGGTGAAGAGCTGCATGTATTCCGGGTTCAAGCAGGAAAGCGCGTACGTGGCGCGGACCGTCGAGGCATTCCGCCGACTCGCGGGGCTGGAGATGCGCAACACGCGCCCGCACGGCGGGGTCGGCAATTTCCGCATCCCCGCTTCGGCCTGGTCGGGGCGCCACCCGGTGGCGGGCGAGCAGGCCGGCTTTCAGGACACGCTCTGGGGCTTCGGCATGCGGCTCGCGCTCCGCTCCGGCGTGCTCGCGGCGCGCAGCCTCGTGGACGGCGGCGACTACGAGGCTCGCTGGCGCAAAGAGATCGCCCCCTGGCTGCGCACCTCGGTGGTCAACCGCGCGCTCTACGGGCTGCTCGGTAACGCTGGCTACCGCTGGGCGTTGCGATATCAGATCGCGCACGACGCGCGCGCGTTCCTGCGCCGGCTGTACCGGCCCTCGATCGCCAAGCGCCTGCTCATGCCTTGGGCCCGGTGGCGTTATCGCAGCCGGCGCAGGGATACGAGTTGCAATCATGTCGACTGCGCGTGCATCTGGTGCCGCTGCGCCGTGCCGCGTTGACAGGAGACAGTGAGGCAAGTCGGAATTGATTCGGGTGAGTCATATGCGAACTGCTGGTTCAATGGATGGATTATGTCGTGCCCTGGATCGAGGCGCCTGGCTGCGCAAAGGTCCGGCACGGAGTAGGAGCGATCCGAATGCACCGTCTTCGATCGCGTGAAATCAGAGAATGCGCGAATGCGTGATACAAATCAGGAGGCAGCATGGAATTCAGAAAGGTGACCGCCATCATTCAATTGGGTGTCCTTGAGAAAGTCGAGGCGAAGTTGCAGGAGATTGGCGTTCGGGGCATCAGTGTTACAAAGGTGAAGGGATACGGCGAGTACAAGAACTTCTACGCGAAGGATTGGATGGTCGAGCATGCCCGGATCGAGATCTTCACCGACAAGGCCAGGGCTCACGACATCGCCGCCGCCATCACGGAGGCCGCGCACTCGGGCCTGCCGGACGACGGTATCGTGGCCATCTTGCCCGTGGAGATGGTTATGCGCATCCGCAGCCGGCGCGCGGCAAGTGCGGAAGACATCTAACCGGAGAATCCGAAAACGGAACAAAAAATCAAAAGGGCCACATCCCTCGCATTGGCCGATGCTGCCGGGTGAGCGAGACGTCGCAAGACTGTGAAATTGTTAGCCGCTATGATAGGAATAACTATTCGCCAGGGACAGGATAAACGGCGGAAAATATGAGTAGTAAACCCAGCTCCCCGAACCTCGGCACGGTTGTCTCGGTGCGCGGTAGTGTCGTGGATATATGGTTTGAGGAGCGTTTGCCGCCCATCTACACCTTGCTGCGCGCGGGGAGGGAGGGACAAATCGCTATCGAGGTACTGTCCCAACTCGATGCACATCGCGTGCGCGGGATTGCGCTGACCCCCACGCAAGGTCTCGCGCGTGGCATGGTGGCGGAAGACACCGGCGGGCCGTTGCAGGCGCCGGTCGGCAAAGAAGTTCTTTCGCGCATGTTCGACGTTTTCGGAAACGCCATCGACCGTCTGCCGGCGCCGTCGGATGTCCAATGGCGCACAGTCCATCGGGCTCCACCGTCCTTGGCGCGGCGTTCCACAAAGTCCGAGCTCTTCGAGACGGGCATCAAGGTCATCGATGTGCTAATGCCACTGGAACGCGGCGGCAAAGCGGGCTTGTTTGGCGGGGCAGGCGTGGGCAAGACGGTGTTGCTCACCGAGATGATTCACAACATGGTCGGGCAACACGAAGGCGTGAGTATTTTTTGCGGCATCGGCGAACGCTGCCGCGAAGGGGAGGAGCTTTACCGCGACATGAATGCGGCGGGCGTGCTGCGGAATATGGTGATGGTGTTCGGCCAAATGAACGAACCCCCTGGTGCCCGTTTCCGCGTCGGCCACGCAGCGCTGACGATGGCCGAGTATTTTCGCGACGACGAACATCGCGATGTTCTGCTGCTCATCGATAATATTTTTCGTTTCATCCAGGCTGGCATGGAGGTGTCCGGTTTGATGGGGCAGATGCCGTCGCGCTTGGGTTATCAGCCGACCATGGGCACCGAGTTATCGCAATTGGAAGAGCGCGTCGCCAATACCGATACCGGCGCTATTACCTCGATCCAGGCGGTGTATGTGCCGGCGGACGATTTCACAGATCCGGCAGCGGTGCATACCTTCTCGCATCTTTCTGCGTCCATCGTGCTGTCGCGCAAACGGGCGAGTGAGGGGCTTTATCCGGCCATCGACCCGCTGCAGTCCAAGTCCAAAATGGCCACGCCCGGCGTCATCGGCGAGCGGCATTATGCCCTCGCGCAGGAAATCAGGCGCACGCTCGCACAATACGCGGACCTGAAAGACATCATCGCGATGCTGGGCATGGAACAGCTGTCGCCGGAGGACCGCAACGTGGTTGCCCGCGCCCGGCGGCTGGAGCGTTTTCTCACCCAGCCGTTTTTCACGACCGAGCAGTTTACCGGCCTTAAAGGCAAGCTCGTCAGCCTCAAGGACGCGCTAGATGGCTGTGAGCACATCTTGCGTGACGAGTTCAAGGACATCCCAGAGAGTGCGCTTTACATGATCGGGGCAATTGACGAAGCGAGGGCAAAAGCCAAACCCGAGCCCGAGCCGAAACCTCAACCGGGAGTGGAACATGCAGCCAGCACGCATGAATCTTAAGATTCTCCTACCCTTCAAAATCTTCGCCGAGAAGACCGGTGTATTGCGCATCGTCGCGGGGACTCGCGAAGGCTCGTTTGGACTCTTGCCCCACCGGCTTGACTGCGTGGCGGCGCTCGCGCCGGGGATACTGGTTTTCGAGACCGAAGCGGAAGGTGAGGTTAGCATGGCCGTCGATGAAGGCGTCCTGGTCAAAACCGGCGCCGACGTGCTGGTCTCCGTGCGTAACGCGATGGGGGGAATGGAGCTCGGTAAGCTGCGCGAGGCGGTAGAGCAGGAATTTCTGAATCTGGACGAGCAGGAGAAGAGCGTGCGTTCGGTGTTGGCGAAATTGGAGAGCGGATTTATTCGTCGCTTCGCGGCGTTTCATCATGAGTGAAGAACCGGAAGCGAAATCCACGGCGGGCAAAACGGAATTCAGCCATCAGGTGGGCGAGAAAGCGGCGCGCAAGCTCAAGGCGCAACGTCATGTCACGCAGACCGTCTGGTCCGGCTTGGGCATGATGGGCCTGGTTGGCTGGTCGGTGGCGGTGCCAACGCTGCTCGGCGCGGCACTCGGACTTTGGGTAGACAAGCACTATCCAGGGAGCCATTCCTGGACACTCATGCTGCTGGCCATCGGCTTGGGTCTCGGTTGCTTTACTGCGTGGCATTGGGTGGCTAAGGAAGACAGGGAAATACGTGAGCAAGAGGAGAATAACCATGAATGAACCGTTGAGTCTGGCGTCCGCTTTGGTTGCGGGCGTTTTGCTCGGAGCGATTTTTTTCGGTGGTCTTTGGTGGACGGTTCGTCAGGGCGTTTCGTCTAAACGGGTGGTGCTTTGGTTCCTCGGCAGCATGTTGCTGCGGACGTGCATCGTTCTGCTTGGGTTCTATTTTGTCTTGGGAGGCAATTGGAAGAGGTTGTTAGCGGGCCTACTCGGGTTTATCATCGCGCGCCTTATCGTGACGCGGCTCACCCAAGTAGCGGAACAGCCAAGCCAATTGGCACAGAAGGCCAGTCATGCACCTTAGCCCCGACGACATCATCTTCTGGCAACATGGGTTTCTCAAGCTCAACGCCACGATCGCTTTCACGTGGGGACTGATGTTCGTTCTGGCGGTCGGTTCAAAACTCGTCACGCACAAACTTTCCACGGGTCTGCAGCGTTCCCGCTGGCAGAATCTCCTGGAAATCGTCGTCACCGCCATTAACCAGCAAATCGCAGAGGTCGGCCTGCGGCGGCCGGAGAAATATCTCGGCTTTCTGGGTACGTTGTTCCTGTTTATCGCGATGGCGAGCCTCTTTACCATCGTTCCCGGCTATGAGCCACCGACCGGTTCGCTCTCGACCACTGCGGCGCTGGCGATCTGTGTATTTGTGGCTGTGCCGCTGTTCGGCATCGAGGATTGCGGGCTGGGCGGATATCTTAGAGCCTACTTGAAACCGACGTTTATCATGTTGCCGTTCAACATCATCAGCGAACTCTCGCGCACCTTGGCCCTGGCCGTCCGTCTGTTCGGCAACATGATGAGCGGGACGATGATTCTCGCCATTTTGCTGATTATCACACCTTTCATCTTCCCGATCGCCATGAGTGCGCTCGGACTGCTGATCGGTATGGTACAAGCTTACATCTTCAGTATCTTGGCCACGGTTTACATCGCGGCTGCCACGCGTGCCCGCAAGCCGGAGCCAAGGCCCGAGGACTGAAACCACTACGTCAACCACAAAAGGACGCACCATGGATAGCATGACACTTATCGCAATCGCTTCAATCGTCACCGCCGGCCTGACGATCGCCCTGGGGAGCATCGGACCTGCGCTCGGCGAAGGGCGTGCGGTCGCCACGGCATTGAGTTCGTTGGCGCAGCAGCCCGATGCCGCAACGACGATCACACGCACCTTGTTTGTGGGCCTGGCAATGATCGAGTCCATTGCGATCTACTGCTTCGTGGTCTCGATGATTCTCATTTTTGCCAACCCGTTCTGGAGCCACGTCATTGCCCATGCGGCGGGTAAATGAGTCATGCTGATCGATTGGTTTACTGTCGTTGCGCAAGTCATCAACTTCCTCATTCTGGTCTGGTTGTTGAAGCGCTTCCTTTACCGGCCCATTCTCAACGCCATCGACGCACGGGAGAAGCGGATCGCCACGGAGCTAGCAGACGCCGCCGCGAAAAAAACCGAAGCCCAAAAGGAGCGCGATGCGTTTCAGTACAAGAACGAGGTATTCGAGCAGCAGCGCGCCACGCTCTTAAGTCAGGCGATGGACGCGGCGAAAGCTGAACGTCTGCGGCTGCTCGATGCAGCACGGCAGGAGTCCGACGGCTTGCGCGCCAAGCGGCAGGAGGCGCTGAGAAGCGAACAGCGGAGCTTGAGCAAAGCGCTCACCCACCGCGCACGGGAGGAAGTATTTGCCATTGCACGCAAGGCGCTGGCCGATCTCGCCGGGACAACTTTGGAAGAGCGCATGGTTGACGTGTTCCTTCGCCGTTTGCGTGAGCTGGACGATGCGGGGATGGCCGGCCTGAAGTCGGCCTTTAAGGGGTCATCCAGTCCACTGCTCGTTCGCACTACCTTCATCCTGCCATCGGCACAGCGCGCCGCAATTGAAACTGCGGTCAAAGAAACACTTGGCAAGGAGAAGCAAGTTCAGTTCGAGACCGCGCCGGATCTGATCAGCGGTATTGAGATCAGCACGAATGGACAAAAGGTGGCATGGAGTATCGCAGATTATCTCGCGTCGCTGGGAAAGGGCGTCGACGAACTGCTGAAAACGCAACCCAATCCTGAAGCCAAGGCCGAGTCCGAGACCGAGCAAAGCGCGAATGAACATGGAGCCTAAAAGCCTGAAGCGCGTGTTTGACAGCGTGTTTCCGGGAATGCGTCAAGCGCGGGAAGCCTTTGCGCCGCAACTGACGCCACGGGAAGTGGGCACGATCACCAGCATCGCCACGGGCATCGCAAAAGTGTCGGGCCTCCCCGGCGTGGGTTTTGAGGAGGTGCTGAAGTTTCCCGGCGATTTGTATGGCATCGCATTCAACGTCGATGAAGACGAAATCGGCGTCGTTCTGCTTGGCGACTACTGGCAGTTGCATGCGGGCGATGAAGTCGAACGCAGGGGGCACGTAATGGACGTGCCGGTGGGAGACGGATCGATCGGACGCATTATTAATCCATTGGGTCGGCCTCTGGACGGCAATGGCCCGGTGGTTTCCAGCGCGCGCCTACCCATTGAACGCACGGCACCGCACATCATGGATCGCGCGTCCGTCACTATACCTTTGCAAACCGGTATCAAGGTCATCGATGCGCTCATCCCCATCGGGCGCGGCCAACGCGAACTGATCGTCGGTGACCGGCAGACAGGCAAGACCGCGATCGCGCTCGACACGATTCTCAATCAACGCGACCAAAATGTGCTGTGCGTTTATTGTGCCATTGGCCAGCGCGCGTCCGGCGTGGCCAAAGTGGTCGCCGCCCTGCGCGAAAAAGGCGCAATGGATTACACGATCGTGGTCGTAACCGAAGGCAACGATCCGCCCGGCCTCGCCTACATCGCACCTTACGCCGCGACCAGTATCGCGGAACATTTCACGGAACAAGGCCGCGACGTGCTGATTGTTTACGACGACCTCACGCATCATGCGCGCGCCTATCGCGAGCTGTCTCTGCTGTTGCGTCGCCCACCCGGCCGAGAAGCTTTTCCCGGCGACATCTTTTACATACACTCGCGGCTGCTGGAGCGCGCAACGCACTTGCGCCCGGAACTCGGCGGCGGATCGCTGACGGCGCTGCCTATTATCGAAACCGAAGCGCAGGATATTTCCGCCTACATTCCGACCAACCTGATTTCCATCACTGACGGGCAGATTTACCTCTCGCCGTCGCTATTCGAATTAGGCTTGCTGCCTGCGGTCGATGTCGGCAAATCCGTCTCGCGCGTCGGCGGCAAGGCGCAACGCGCGGCCTACCGTGCCGTGACGGGCGACCTCAAGCTCGCCTACGCCCAGTTTGAGGAGTTGGAAACCTTTGCCCGCTTTGGCGCGCGGCTGGATGAAAATACACACAAAATCATCGAGCACGGGCGGCGAATCCGTGCCTGCCTCAAGCAGCCGGAATTCGCGCCGGTGTCCGTGGCCGCACAAATCGCTGTGTTGCTGGCGTTGACCGCGGGACTCTTTGACAGTGTGCCACTTGACCGGATGACCGGTGCCGAGCACGTCGTGCGCGAGTCGGCGGCGTACATCCCGGCCGAAGTGCGCGCGCGATTCGACACCGCCGAAAAATTGAGCGACGAAGATCGGGCAACGATTATCAGGATCGCCCGCAATGCACTAGTACATTTTCAGCTCAAGCAGGAATTCAAGGAGAAATGGTGAGTGATACCGCCGCGAACCTGCGCCGCAAGATCGCCAGCGCCGGTGAACTCGAATCCGTAGTGCGCACGATGAAGGCGATGGCCGCGTCAAGTATTGGGCAATACGAGAGCGCCGTGCGCTCCTTGGATGATTATTATCGGACGGTGCAACTGGGCTTGGTCGCGTGTTTCCGGCAGGCTGAACCACCTGCTGCCACGGCGCGGGCGGAGCAGAAGGAAGCAGGGACGATTGGTGCGGTCGTGTTTGGTTCTGACCAAGGACTGGTTGGCCAATTCAATGATGTGATGGTGGAGTTTGTCGTGAATACGCTGGGAAATCTGCCGGGTAAAAAGACCGTCTGGGCGGTCGGCGAGCGCATCCAGTCGCGCCTCGCGGACACCGACCTACTACCGGGGGAATGCTTCATCCTGCCGAATTCCATTAGCGCGATTACGTTGTTGGTTGGACAGATTCTGATCGAAATAGAAACGCATCGTGAAAAGGGCGAGATCGCGCAGGTTTACCTTTTTCATAACCGCCCCAAGTCCGGCGCGATTTATACACCCGTAAGTCAACGGCTGCTGCCGCTGGACGACGTCTGGCGGCGCGATCTGGCTACAATCCGCTGGCCGACTGGAAATTTGCCCGAGGTCATGAATGGTGGGGAGCGGACGCTGCTGGTGTTCGTTCGCGAATATCTTTTTGTCTCCCTTTTCAGGACGTGCGCTGAATCCCTGGCAAGCGAAAACGCCAGCCGCTTGGCTGCGATGCAACGCGCTGAAAAAAATATCGACGAACTGCTAGAGGAACTGAACCGGACGTTTCACCGCCTGCGTCAGAGCGGTATCGACGAGGAATTGTTCGATGTCGTCTCCGGCTTCGAGGCGCTGACGGGGCCTTAGCGACGACCGAGAGGATCGAGATTAAAATTAATGTCAATGATTTCCGTGTCCGAGTAGACGAGGATATTGCCGTCCTCGCCTACTCGGACACGGGTCGACTGGGTGCTAAGTTTGCTCGACTCGGCCGCACCGGCGCTTGGCATATCGAATATAATACCGTGATGTTTCACAACCCGAGATCAAAAGGGCCACATCACTGCACCCCCTTGATTGGATTGGTACCGGGGGTCGGAATCGAACCGACACGGGATCGCTCCCACCAGATTTTGAGTGGGACAGGGGGAAGTAGGGCGTGTTTATATTCAATTACTTGCATCGCTTGCCCGCGCCCAAAACCCATTTCAATTGGCTTATATCCAGTCTCACCCCGTCTCACCCCGGGACAAAATTGGGACAGCGTCGTGCCGAACGAATATGTCTCGCAGCGCCGCCGACTTTAACGCGAGCTACCGCCTCATGGCCCCCCGGGTCGGCATGGACCGGAACGGTGGCCCGGCATGTTCCGGAATCGGTGGCCGGCTTGGACTGACGTCGGGAACACAGCGCACCGGCGTCCGCGGGGTGCGAACATAGCAATTCGCCAGGCACACGCGGCGCGATGTTCCGTAGCTCGTGAGCGCGATCATTTCCGATGGCCGGTATGCGCCGTACGCTTTCGTGCGCTTTTAGCAACCGCTGGCCCGCTTACACGATGACGGCCGGTGTCAATACGACGGTCAGGGCGAAGCTGAACTCTTCCGCTGCGCGCCACGGAGCGAAGCGGTGGCGAGTAGTCCGCGGCGGGTGCACGGCGACGGACGAAGCACATGGGATCCGAACGTGCGACGCGTCGGTGTAGCGCCCGAGATCCGCGCTGCCGATGTCGAGGTCAACACGAAAGATCACAGCAGTTTCTAGGCCAGTCCCGCCAGTCCCGCGCCCAAGCAATACCAGCCAAACGGGCGCAGTGCGGCGACGTCGTGCCGTCGGAAATATCGCATCAGGAACCAGGTGCTCAGGTAGGCAAAGGTACCGGCCAGCACGCCGCTCGCGGCGATCAGACCCAGCGGCACCCGGCCGGCCAGGTGCAGCAGCTTCGGGATTTGGGGTAGTCTCGTTTTCCCTGCACTAACGTACGGTAGGATTCATCGGCAATTCCAGCATCCGTCGTCGCTAACCCTCCGTATTTCAAGCCGTTTCTGATCGGTCGCGGAAATAGCGGCTTTTCGACGTTTTGGAACTCCTTCATAGACTCCGTTTGACGGTCTTGCCGATCGACGATGGTAGCAGTTGCGCAGCGTAGTCCTCGATCGGAAAACGAAAGATGCCACGCAGGTTAAGACCCTCGATGTGGGTCGGCGCAATGCGCCCGATCAATTCCGGTGGCACCTGGCTGTTGCCGAGAATGCGCTGCATCTGGGCCGTATTCCAGGCCATGACGATGTTGGCGAGCAAACTCAACGCATCGGCCACTGCTTGCATTTCCTCATCGCACTTGGCTTGATAAGGCGCGATTCGCCCGACGTAGATCGCGCGCTTTAAGGTATTGGTCGCCTCGCCCCGGTTCAATACGCGCAGGAGCTCCCGGCGAAAGACCGGGTTCACGAAGTAATCGCACAAGAAGATCGTGCGCAACAGGCGTCCGCCTTGCACGCCGGCATCATACAGCGCATCGCCGCGCGCGGCGGAACCAAAGTGACGCAGCACGTTCACAGCACTGCTGTAGCCGCTGTCGACGGAAGCGGCGAGATGAATAAATTGATCCCACAACAACGCGGTGTCCGTAAGATCGAGGGTCGCGCGGCAAATCGGTTTCAGAATCTCCGGGATCGCGCTCCCGCGCGGCAGATACAAGTGGCGATCGCTCAGCGCTTTCAGGCGCGGACATAAATCGACCCCGACGTGGCGACCGTGCCACATTCCCCAATCGGTCCACCCGTGGGTGTCCGTGGCCAGCTGCGATATCTCGAATTCCTCTTCGCGGATCGCCCCTTCGATCGCCGCCCCGGTTTGCCGCTCGTTGATGACGATCGGCTGCGCACAGAAGATGCCCCAGCGGGCGCGCACGTGCGAATAAACGCCGATCCCCGGTTGTTGGCGTCTCGGATCGATGCGCGCCTGCCACACGCGCTTACTCGTATCGAGACTCATCATATCCGAGGAGGCAAGATCGGAGCGCCCCCAGGCCTGGGTAATCGGATGGCGATGCATGAAGGTCAACACCGCGCGCGAGGCCTCGTGCAAACGACGCTCATGGGATGCCCAACGCATGGCCTGGCGCACGGCGTTGGCCGTCAATCCCGGAATCATGCGCGCGGTCTCGGCCGCCGACATCGCGGTGCCGTGTGCGAGGATGCCGGCATAGACCATGAGCAATTCCTGGTGCGAGCGCGGCTCGCGCCCGAGCATGATCCAGCTGAAATGTGTCTGGGCATCGACGCCGAGGATGAGTTCGGGCAATTGGGCATCGCCCACGGCGGAATCAAGGGTGGTGCGAAGCGCCTCGACCTTCGGGTCTTCCTCCTCGGCCTTGAGGCGCGTGAGGTGCAATTCATCGTCGACGGTGAGTAGCCCTTCTTCGGCAGCTTTGGCCACGGCGGCCACACCGCTCTTGGCCTGCTCGATTAAGGGATCGAGAAACGCCTTGGCATCGAGGGGCAAACCGAGGCGCCGGTAATGCACGCGACGCTCGTTTTTCCAGCGTTTTTCCGGGATAAAGAGCTTCTCGCGGCCCCGAAACGCCAGGCTGTGCCCGATCCAGACGCTGCCGTTTCTCAGCGCACGGTGCAACCCAGAGAGTGTCGCCACTTCGAGCGCCTGGAAGGCGCGGCGGCGATCGTCGTCTTTGATCGCGGTGTCCCACACCGATCCGAATTCCATCGACACGTCAGCCGGCAACTGTCGTTGATTCTGGGTATACAGACCAGAGAGCAACCTGATCGCTGCCGTCACGGGATGATCCGCAGTCGAGGCCCATGGAAGAGGTGCGAGCGCCTTGAGCAGCGTCCGCACCGGGGCAATCTCGTCGATAAGCTTGGAGCGTATCAGCTGAGCCCGTGCCGGCGGTTTGCGTTTTTGATGGTCCGCAATAAGCGTCTGCAGGCGTTGGCGCAATTCGGTATCGGGCACCGTCGCGTCGTTCGCGAGGGTGGTCGTCGAGTTCAGCAGTTCACGATACAAATCCATCCAACGCGTTTGGACTTTCGCGGCCTCCTCGGCGGCGAGGCGCCAGAGGTCCGCGATGCGCCGTCGCACCATCCACAGCAGCCGGTCGGTATTGATGAGCAGGCAATAGCGCATGAAGTAGGCCATTTCCACGGTGCGCGCCGGTTCCCGGATGCGCGCGCCGCTCGAGGGCGGCCGATTCGCCAGGCGCCTGGCATAGCGGCGCAGCAATCCCTCCGGCGCCTCTTGCAAGTGTTGATGCACATCAAGTTCATAAAGCTTCTCGATGCGTTCGAGCATTTCATCGATCTGACGAGTCGAGTGTTTCGCCGGCGGTGCGAAGAACCAATTTTGGATCGTGACGCCCGAGTCGTGCTCGCTCACGATTTCGCTTCGCCAGCGATCGAGCAATGGCGCATCGATTGACGCGCGAACGTCTCGGCCGAGTTGCGCTTCGTATTGATGCATGGCGGGGGCGATCATCGAGCGAAGCTTGCGCTCATTCACGATGATGCGGCGATGCTCGTACAGCCAGCGCCTGGCAAAACGCAGCAAGCGGTCGCGATCGCCGGTACGGGCGAGTTCTTCGCGAATGGCGCGTTGCAAGGCACGCCGTTCATGTTCGCTCACCCAGCGAAAACCGAGCGTCTCGCAGACGATCTGGTGGTGTTCTCGCAAGGTCGTGGTGCGCCGGTAGAGGGCGCGAAGGGAGGCGAGTTCGGGCGGCGCAATCGAAAGCTGCGCGCCCAAGTGCCGCCAGAGTTCGGGTGGTACGATCTGCACCGCATCGAGCAGGCGTCCGCTCATACGCAGAAAACCGATCTGCAGGGCCAGCGCCAATTGCAGATCGGGACGCCGGCGCGCCTCGATGACAGCGCGCTCCGAGGCGCTGAAGGTGAAAAACGCTTCGATCTCGAAAGCGGACAATTCCCGCGGGAGTTGTTTCAGCCCCAAAAATATCGTTTGCCAGTTATCCATGTGCCCCTCCAAAAAAAGCGGCAAGGATAACCTCAACCGTACGGGGATCAGAAACGGCTTGAAATACGGAGGGTTAGCGACGACGGATG
Organism: Pseudomonadota bacterium; assembly: GCA_021785795.1. The sequence continues at coordinate 6,315 of JAJYEK010000044.1, read as the reverse complement.
CTGGAATTGCCGATGAATCCTACCGTACGTTAGTGCAGGGAAAACGAGACTACCCCGGGTCCGGACGAGGCGCCGCATGAAACGCGCGGTCAGCAGAATCTCCCGCACCGCCGGGCGTGCGGTGATCACCGTGGCTGGCTTGGCGCGCGGGGCGCAGGTGCCAGCGCATGTCATACGCTTCTACGCGCGCACGGGACTGCTGCGGCCGGAACGCGATCCGGTGAACGGCTATCAGCTGTTCACCGATGCGCACCTAAAGCGGCTCCGGTTCATCCTTCAGGCCAAGACCCTCGGTTACACCTTGCGCGAGATCAGGGTCATCCTCCAGGAAGCGGAACGAGGCAGATCGCCGTGTCCGCGGGTGCGCCACATCATCGAGCAGCGCATCGCCGACAACCGCCTGCGCCTCGAGGAGACGCGCGCCCTGCAGCGACGCATGGAGCGCGCACTGCGCGTCTGGAGGAGGATGCCCGACGGAGTACCCGACGGTGATACGGTTTGTTACTTGATCGAATCGAGCGTCCTGGTCAAGGCGGCGAGACATCGTCAGCACGCGAGCCTTGGGCGCCGCGGCAAGCGGAAGGAGGCATGATGGCAACCGGTCCGGTGTGCGGCATGACCGTGAAGGAAAGCGAGACGGAGGGCGAGGCTGTGCACGCCGGCGAGAGGTATTACTTCTGTCCCACCCGCTGCCTGAATGACTTCATCGCCAACCCCATGGCCCATGTGCATGCGCCGCACGAGACCGTCTGCTACAGCGTGGGCCGGCGTTCCGGAAAGTCGCGAGGGGGTCGGCTATGAAACCGCGGCGATTCGATGACTGTGACACCGCCGAAAGGCTCCTCTACACGGCCTTCTTAATGCTGATGGGGACGGGTTATCTCATGGCGCTCGTTTATCTCTACACAAGCCACGCCGGCCACGACGGCAAGCCCGGGTTATCGGTTGAGGACATCGTTTACAACTACTACGGCAACCGCAGCGGTACGCGGCTCGAGGCGGCGATCCGCGGTCCGATGGCGGCGTACATCGATGTGCTGGAGCGCCACCACGTGATGCAGTGGCTCAAGTCCGGCGCGCCGGAGCAGGACTACGACGCGCGCATCAGGCCGATCTTCGCCACGGCCTGTCTCAAGTGCCACAGCCCGGCCTCGGGGCTCAAGGTCCCCGATCTCTCCACGTACGCGGCGGTACGCGAAATGGCGCAAGTGGATACCGGCGCGTCCATCGCCACGCTCGTCAAGCTCTCGCACATCCACCTGTTCGGTATCGGATTGGTGTCGCTCGGATTGGGGCTCGTCTTTCGGCTGGCGGTGCTGCGGCCGTGGCTCAAGAACACTCTGGTTGTCCTGCCCTTCATTGCGGTGTTCACGGATATCCTGGCGTGGTTTCTGACGAAGTGGGACCCGCACTACGCCTACACGGTCATCGGTGCGGGCGCGATGCTGGGGCTCGCGTGGGCCGCGCAGATTCTGATTTCGCTGTATCAGCTCTGGTTCTGGCACGAGGCGTCGGACGCAAAGGTCGGGTCATGAAGTGCGCGCGGAAATTCTCAGTGTTGAGTATGGCCGAGGCGTTGCCAGGTGAAGTGCTCGTACGCGCCCGACCAGTACAGGCCGAAGGCGACAGCCCAGGCAAGTTCTTCAAGCGGCATGCCGAACACGCGCACGCCAGAAAGTGCCGCGAGATTCCACACACGCGCGATGTAACCGGGCGCGGTCCATTCGAGCCCCATGAGGAACACGATGTAATAGCCGAGGAACAGCAAGCCACCGATCCAGATCTTGGTTTTGAGATCCGGACGGCAGGCGATCGTGGCAGTCGCACCGATGAACATGGCGACGATGCCGGGATAAATCGGGTTCCAGGGAAGAAAGTACAGGATGGGGAAGACGATAAAGGGCGCAGCGAGCGCTTTGGCGTGATGTCGGTGCCACGGCCGATGTTGTTCCGACGCCGGAACGGTTTCGGTGCCGCGGCGCGTGGTGACCGAGTACAGCACGGCGGCGACGCCACCGATGGCGAAAGTGAAGATCAGGCTCTCGATATCGAAGCCGGTACGATGCGCGAGGTCGAACAGGCTTGGCGGATTCCAGTATCTGGGCACGAACAGCGGTTCGGTGAGCCCGAACGGCGCCGTGAACAGGCTCATCCAGCGCATGGTCATACGATAAGAAGGGAACGCGAAGTAAAGCGCGCCCCACGGCAGCAGGAAGGCCGTGGCCCAGATGAACCAGACGTATTGTTCCGGGACCATAAGCTCATTACGCGAAGGTTTGCAACAGTATAACGGCGTGAGGAACAAGTATGGCAACTGATCCGGTATGCGGCATGAAGGTGCAGGAGCAGCGCGCGGCCGGCCGTTTCACGTACGCAGGGACGACCTACTTTTTTTGCTCGGCCAAATGTTTGCGGGATTTCCAGGCGAAACCGGCGGCGTTCATACACGCGGCCGAAGCGATAACTCCCGATGGCGGGGCGCCGGCCCCGCCGCATCGGGGGGTAGCGCCGGCGGTGGCACCGCGGCACGTCGTCATCCCGGTAAGCGGCATGACCTGCCCCGACTGCAGCGCCCGGATCGAATCGGCGCTGCGCGCCCAGCCGGGCGTGGTGCACGCGGCGGCGAACCTGCACACCGGCGTGGCGGTGGTGGATTACGACCCGGGGCGCGGCCGGCTACAGGATTTTCTCGAGGCGATCCGCCGGGCCGGCTTCACCGCGGGCGCGGCGCGGGCGCGGCTCGCGGTCAAGGGCATGACCTGCGCTTCGTGCGTGACCGTGGTCGAGCAGGCGCTGACGAAGACATCCGGGGTGCTTGAGGCCTCGGTCAACCCGGCGCTCGCGGAAGCGAGCGTGCTCTACGAGCCGCGCGTGATCGATTTCGAGGGCCTGAAACGCGCGATCGAGGCCAGCGGTTATGAGGCCAGGGAGGCGTCAACCGCCACCGAGACCGGTGTCGACAAACAGGAGCAGGAGCGCCAGGAAGAATACCGCACACTGATGCGCAAGTTCTGGTTCGCGGCCGTGATCTCCCTTCCCGTGATGGGCTTCAGTTACCCGGACCTGATCCCCGGCCTGCGCGAGTGGATGCCCATGGGCAGCCTGGAACGGCGTGTGGTGTGGAGCCTGCTCGGTTTGATCACCGTGCCGGTGATGCTGTGGTCGGGTTCGCAGTTCTACAGCGGCATGTGGTCGGCGTTGAAGCATCGGTCGGCGAATATGCATACCCTGATCGCGATCGGCATCAGCGCCGCGTTCCTTTATTCCGTTGTGGCGGTGGCCTTCCCGCAACTATTTCCGTCGCTGGCGCTGGCCGAAGTTTTCTGGGACGTCACCGCCGTTGTCGTGGCGCTGGTCGTGCTGGGGATGGCGCTCGAGGTAAAAGCCAAGGGCCGCACCTCGGAGGCGATCAAGAAGTTGATTGGCCTGCAGCCCAAGACGGCACGCGTCGTGCGCAACGGCCAGGAAGTCGATTTACCGGTCGAGGAGGTCATCGTTGACGATCTCGTCGTCGTGCGACCGGGCGAAAAGATTCCCGTGGACGGCGCGGTGATCGAAGGGTCGAGCGCCGTGGACGAGTCCATGATCACGGGCGAATCCATCCCGGTCGAGAAACGCGAGGGCGACGAGGTGATCGGCGCCACGCTCAACAAGACCGGCAGCTTCAAGTTCCGCGCGACCAAGGTGGGTAAGGACACGGCGCTCGCCAACATCATCCGCATGGTGCAGGACGCACAGGGATCCAAGGCCCCGATTGCGCGCGTCGTCGACAAGGTTTCGGGCTACTTCGTGCCGGCAGTAATGATCCTCGCGACCCTGGCCTTCATTGTTTGGTACGACATCGGCCCCGAGCCGCGCATCATCTATGCCACGATCGTGCTGGTGACGACGCTCATCATCGCCTGCCCGTGCGCCCTGGGGCTCGCCACGCCGACCTCGCTCACCGTGGGCATCGGCAAGGGCGCGGAGAACGGCATCCTCATCCGCTCGGGCGACGCCCTGCAGACGGCGAAGAAGCTCGACGCCATCGTGCTCGACAAGACCGGTACCATTACCAAAGGCGAGCCGGCGCTGACCGACGTCGTGGCCGCGCCGGGCTTCGAGGAGGCCGGGGTGCTGCGGCTCGCCGCCTCGCTCGAACGTGGCTCGGAACATCCGCTGGGCGAAGCCATCGTCAAAGGGGCGGAAGCGAAACAGATCGCGTCCGCCACCGCGGCGGAATTCGCCGCCATCCCCGGTCACGGCGTGAGCGGCAAGGTAGATGGACGCCCGGTGTTGCTCGGCAATGCCAAGCTCATGCGCGATTGCAATGTCGATATCGGCGGCTTGACCAAGGATTGGGAGCGTCTCGCGGAGGAAGGCAAGACGCCCATGTACGTTGCTGTGGACGGAAAAGCCGCGGGACTGGTGGCCGTGGCGGACACCGTTAAACCGGATTCGAAGAGCGCCATTGCCGCGCTGCGCACGCTGGGGCTCGAGGTCATCATGATTACGGGAGACAACGCCCGCACCGCCAATGCCATCGCACGGCAAGTGGGCGTGGACCGGGTGCTGTTCGAGGTGTTGCCGCAGGACAAGGCACATGAGGTGCAGAAGCTGCAACTCGAGGGTAAGACCGTCGCCATGGTGGGCGATGGTATCAACGATGCCCCCGCGCTCGCCCAGGCGGACGTCGGCCTGGCGATCGGTACCGGCACCGACGTGGCGATCGAGGCGAGTGACATCACACTTATTAAAGGCAGCCTTAAGGGTGTGGTCACGGCGATGGAGATCAGCCGCGCCACCATGCGCAATGTCTACCAGAATCTGATAGGTGCCTTCCTCTACAACTCGCTTGGGATTCCGCTGGCCATGGGCGTCTTGTATCCGGCTTTCGGATTGCTGCTCTCGCCGCTGATCGCGGCCGCGGCCATGGCCTCCAGTTCCGTGACCGTGGTGACCAACGCCAATCGTCTGCGTTACTTCAAGCCCCAGGAGAGCGCCGCATGACCCCTGACCGCTGGATCGTGACACTCACCGGGCTCGCGCTCATCGCTTTCATCGTCTGGTTCTTCTGGCTCAAGCGCGAGACGGGCACGCGCGCGGCCGCGACCTCCGGCGGCTACCAGGAGGCGATGATCCTGGTGAAGGGTGGCTACACGCCGGACGTGATCGTGGTCGAGCACGGCAAGCCGGTGCGCCTCAACTTCCGGCGCGAGGAAACCGCCGCTTGTTCCGAGATGGTGCTGTTTCCGGATTTCAACAAGAGCACGCGTTTGCCGACCGGCGAAACGGTGCCGGTCGAATTCCTGCCGGACAAACCCGGTGAATACGAGTTTGCCTGCCAGATGGGCATGCTGCGCGGCAAGCTGATCGTGGAGTGACCTGGCGGAGGGGCGAGCAGAGGAGATTGATATGAACCTGTGCCGCTAATTCCGCCGGCGGAATTATAGGCATTATTCCGCCACCCCGATTATTCCGGCAACGGGCGAGTGATGCGGGTATATCCCGGGGAATCCCGTGATCGTGGGCGCATGATTGGCGGAATAATCAGAGGGAGTTCAGGAAGGCCAAAACATGGCCGATAGGGCGGTAGTGAAGGGACCGTCACGAAATGAATGATGCCGTAATGCAGTGAATTCATGGGCCGAGCGTCCAGAGTCGATTCCGATCTCGATGTTGCAATCGCTCTTGAGTTCGGCTCTCGTCTCCGGTTGGGGATCTTCCCCCAACTTTGAGGAGACGGACGATGAAGATCAATCGCAAGAGTGCTGTAGCGACATCAATCAAACCTGTGTGCGTTGGACCAATCGCCACTCACATCGATAGATTTGCGGAGTTCCTCGCTGGCGAGGGTTACGCTCCGACCACGATAAAGATCAAGTGTTTGCTGATAGCGGATCTCAGCCGCTGGTTGAAGCAGCGCCGATTGCCGCTCGCCAAACTGGACGAGGCGAGGCTCGCGCAGTTCGACGCCGAACATCGCCGGTCAATGAGGCGCGGCGATGCCTCTACCGGCCATCACCTGCTGGCGTTTTTGCGCGGCCTCGGGGTGATTGCCGAGTTAGTGCAAACCATAGACCGGACCGCTGTGGATCGGCTCACACGAGATTACGAGAGATTCCTGAGCTCGGAGCGTGGCTTGGCACGCACGACGGTGATGGGCTATCTACCCATCGTGCGACGGTTTTTGACCGAGCACTTCGGGGGCCAGGCCTTGCGCCTTCAGGATTTGCAGCCACAGGATCTGCATCGCTTCATTCTTCGCCAAGCGCAGCGCGTCAGCCGCACTCATGCCGGCACCACGGTCACCGCGCTTCGCTCGTTTCTGCGCTT
>JAJYEK010000043.1 GCA_021785795.1 Pseudomonadota bacterium | reverse complement strand
TTCCGAGAAATTTCGAGATCATTTCGTACATCACGAAGGTCGGAGCCGGCGCCACCACCGAAGCTCCGGCTCGGGCGACTCCCATGAGGATCAGCTGGATGAGTTCATCCGAACCGTTGCCGAGCAACAGATCAGCACCGGCAGGCAGTCCGAACGATTCCCTGAGCCGCTGCCGCAAGGCATGCGCAGCAGGATCGGGATAGCGATTAATTGCGACTTCATGCAGCCCCTCGAGCCATTGACGCTTGAGCTGCTCTGGCCAGGCGTAGGGATTTTCCATCGCATCAAGCTTGACCAGCCCAGCGGCATCCGGAACGTGGTAGGCGCCAAGCGCCCGGATTTCAGGTCGGATCAGGCGGGCTATCCTGTCGGCGACGGAACTCATAGTCTGTGTCTGGCGCAGCAACGTCGCTCCAAGACCAAAGAGACTTGCCGGCTTGCGAAATCGCGCACTTACTTGCCGCCGCCCCGGATGCGGTACTCGGCCGAGCGCGCGTGTGCTTCGAGGCCCTCGCCGCGCGCCAGCACCGATGCGGTTGTGCCCAGCGAGGACGCTCCGCCCGCCGAACAGTGGATCAGGCTGCTGCGCTTCTGGAAATCATAGACCCCGAGCGGCGAACTGAACCGCGCGGTTCCTGAAGTCGGCAGCACGTGGTTCGGCCCGGCACAGTAGTCACCGAGGGCTTCGGCAGTATAGCGCCCGAGAAAAATGGCGCCGGCATGCCGTACCCGGGCCGCAAGGCGTTCTGGATCTTCAACCGACAGCTCAAGATGCTCGGGTGCTATGCGGTTGACGACATCCACGGCCTCGTCCAGATCACGCACCAGGATCAGCGCGCCGCGCCCTTCGAGTGACGCCCGGATGATATCGGCACGCTCCATGCCGGGCAGGAGGCTTTCAACCTGCGCAAGCACGGCGTGCAGGAAATCCTCCTGCGTGCTGATCAGGATCGCCTGTGCATGCTCATCGTGCTCGGCCTGCGAGAACAGGTCCATCGCGATCCAGGCAGGGTCCGTTGCACCATCGCATACTATCGCGATCTCCGATGGACCGGCGATCATATCAATATCCACCTGTCCGAAGACCATACGCTTGGCCGCAGCCACGTACACGTTGCCTGGCCCGACGATCTTGTCGACGCGTGGAACCGTCTGCGTACCGAACGCGAGCGCAGCCACGGCCTGAGCTCCACCAACGCGGAATACCCGGTTTACCCCAGCAACATGCGCGGCTGCAAAAACCAAATCATTGATCCGGCCATCCGGCGTCGGAACCACCATAACCAGTTCGCGCACACCGGCGACCTTTGCCGGTATGGCGTTCATGAGAACCGACGACGGATACGCCGCTTTGCCTCCCGGCACGTAGAGGCCCACGCGATCGAGCGCCGTTACCTGCTGACCGAGGCGCGTACCGTCGGCTTCGGTGAAGCTCCATGACTCCAGACGCTGCCGCTCGTGGTAGCGCCAGATGCGCTCGGCCGACAGCTCCAGGGCTGCGCGCTGCGCTGCCGGCAAACCATCGGCCGCCTTGCGCAGCTGCAACTCCGCGACCTCGAGCATAGCAGCCGAGGTCGGCTGGAACCGGTCGAACCTGCCGGTATATTCAAGCAATGCTTCGTCCCCGCGCGCGCGTACAGCAGCGATGATCTCGCGCACGCGCTCTTCTATTCCCGGGTCTGTCTCCTCTATGCGGTTAAGCAGACGGTCCAGCGCCTGCGGGAAGTCGCCACTGGTGGTACTGAGCTGTCTGATTCTGATCATCGCAAATTCTCAGCCGCCTGCAGCGTTGCCGAGACGCTGCACCAGTCCCTTCAGCGGCGCATGTTTCATCTTCATGGATGCTTTGTTGGCCACCAGCCATGCACTGATATTGGCGATGTGCTCGACTTCCACCAGCCCGTTTGCCCGCAAGGTCTTGCCGGTGCCGACCAGATCCACGATCCGGTCGCACAGTCCGACCAGCGGCGCGAGCTCCATGGACCCATAAAGCTTGATGATGTCCGTCTGGATACCCTTGTCTGCGAAATGCCTGCGCGTAGTCATGGGGTATTTCGTCGCGATGCGCAGCCTTGTCCACTGGCGCGGATCGTCTCGCTCGGCGAGCCGCGCAGGCTCAGCCACCATAAGGCGGCAGGATGCGATTTTCAGGTCCAGCAGCTCGTAGAGCCCGTCCCCGCCGTACTCCATGAGCACGTCCTTGCCGGCTACACCCAGATCGGCCGCCCCGTACTGCACGTACGTCGGCACGTCGGCGGCGCGGATGATCACTAGCTTCACATCCGGCAGGTTCGTATCAATAACCAGTCTGCGGCTCTCCAGCGGGTCCTCGACCGGTTCTATTCCGGCCCGTGCGAGCAGCGGCAACACCTCCTCGAGGATCCTTCCCTTTGACAGCGCAATCGTAAGCGGTAGCATGCTTCAAACAGTGGTCTTGGCAACGTCGGCGAGCTGCTCCGGCTTTCCCGAAGCGTGTACGACCCGGATCTCGGCATCGGACTGGAAGCGGGCAGACTCCGGTACGCGGCGGATACGCGCCCCCAGCTGGGCCAGCTTTTCCTCGATGCACTCGTAGCCGCGATCTATATGGTAAATGCGGTCCACCACGGTTTCTGATTCCGCCACGAGCGCTGCCAGCGCAAGACTGGCCGAAGCACGCAGATCGGTCGCCATCACAGGCGCGCCCTGCAACCGCTCCACCCCGCGGACGATGGCAGTGTTGCCCTGCATTTCGATATCGGCGCCCATGCGCTGCAGTTCCTGCACATGCATGAACCGGTTCTCGAATACTGTTTCGGTAACAGTTCCGGATCCCTCGGCAATGGCATTCATGGCCACGAACTGCGCCTGCATGTCCGTGGGGAAGGCCGGATAAGGTGCAGTCCTCAGGCTGACCGCCTTGGGGCGGCGCTTGCGCATATCGAGGCTGATCCAATCGCTTCCGGTTTCTAGGCACGCACCCGCCTCGCGCAACTTGTCGAGCACGGCATCCAGCAGATCGGGCTGGGCATTACGCAGCCTGACATTACCGCTGGTCATTGCTGCCGCTACCAGATAAGTACCGGTTTCAATACGGTCGGGAATAACGTCATGGCGCCCGCCACCGAGGCGCCGGACGCCTTCGATGGTAATCTCGCCGGTACCAGCACCGCTGATCCGGGCCCCCATACTGACCAGGCAACGCGCCAAATCAGCCACCTCGGGTTCACGCGCAGCGTTTTCAATCACCGTGGTGCCATCCGCCAGGGTCGCGGCCATCATGAGATTTTCGGTGCCGGTGACCGAGACCATGTCCATGAAAATCCGCGCCCCCTTTAATCTCCGGGCGCGTGCCTTAATGTAACCCTCGTCGATGACGATCTCCGCCCCCATGGCCTGCAATCCTTTGATATGCAGGTTCACCGGCCGGGAACCGATCGCGCAGCCACCGGGCATCGAGACCTCGGCCTCGCCGAAGCGGGCGAGCAACGGGCCCAGTACAAGAATCGAGGCCCGCATTGTCTTTACAAGCTCATACGGGGCGCGCAGGTCGCGAATTGTGCTGGTATCGGCCTCTATGGTCATCTTTTCGCCGACCATCAGGTTGACCCCCATGCGCCCGAGCAGCTCCATGGTGGTGGTAATATCCTGCAGATGCGGAACGTTGCCGATGACCATCGGGCTGTCGGCCAGAATGGACGCAACCAGCACGGGCAGCGCCGCATTCTTGGCGCCGGAGATGCGGATCTCGCCGCGTAGCGGATACCCGCCGGTCACAATGAGTTTGTCCATTCTCCGCCTCGATCCAGGCGACTCAACAACAAAAAAAACGGGCCGCCATGCGGGCGGCCCGGATCACGGATTCTCGCCGCGGCAACAGCCGGCTTGTCGCAGCAGCTAATCCTGCGCGCCGGCCACAAGCCTTTGCAGCTCACCCTTCTGATAGAGCTCCGTCATGATATCACAACCCCCGATAAACTGGCCCTTTATGTAAAGCTGGGGAATAGTCGGCCAGTTGGAGAACTGCTTGATTCCCTCACGTATCTCGGGATCAACCAATATATCGACGCTCGAAAACTTGGCTCCGCACGCCTGCAGCAGCTGTACTGACCTGCCGGAAAATCCGCACTGCGGAAACTGAGGGGTCCCCTTCATGTAAAGGATGATCTTGTTGTCCGAAATCTGCTGTTTGATCCTGTCCTGCACGTCCATCGTTCATTCACCTCGCTGTTTTCGGTTCAATGCGCCGCCTGTTCTGGCGCATCCCGGGTCAGGGTGCGTATCGACAGCGCGTGAATCTCCGCTCGCATTTTCTCGCCCAGAGCCTTGTAGACCATCTGGTGCTGGGCGACGATACTCTGGCCGGCAAATGCGCCACAGATGACTACGGCCTCGAAGTGCCGCCCGTCACCCGTCACCCGCACCTGCGCTCCGGGAATTCCCGCCTCGATCAGCCGCTTTATGTCTTCGGGGTGTGCCACAGCAGGTCTATATCCGGTCTCTTAGAAATGATTCAAGTGCTACAGAATACGCCGCGCCGACCCGCGATAAAAGGCCTTGCCTGGCGGAGGCGGATGGTTAGGTCCCAGCCGCCTGAAAGAGGATGCCCTGGAGACCGTTGACGCTGGCCAGCACCTTCATCTGGCCCGGAATGTTGACAAATCTGAGCACCTGGCCGGAAGCGCGCGCCAGACGCAGCCACTCCACGACCAGCCCCAGCCCGGCGCTGTCCACATCCGTAACCCCAGCAAGGTCGAAAGCCAAATCGCTGTTGCCTGCAAACCAGCCCTTGCTTGCCGCATAAACGCCGGTAACAGTATCGAAAACCAGCGGGCCGGAAATAGGTCGCAATTCCTCCGTTCGGCTGGCCGCAGCGCTCATTTTTTCTTCTGCAACTGCGCATCGGTTGTCGCCATTGAATTAAGCAGCGCTTCCATGCCCTCCTGCCGGATCTTGCTGGCATAGACCGCACGGTAGTTCGTGACCAGGCTGATGCCGTCGATGCTGACGTCGTAAACCTTCCATTGCCCTTCCCGGTTCTTGAAGAAGCTGTAGTAGATCGGAATGTCGGGCGCGCCCCCGGACTGCTGCACCTCGGTCCGGACGAGCATCTGCGTATCTCCGGGTGCCGCATTCACGGGCAGATAGATGATGCGCTGATCGGTGTACTGCAGCAGCGCCGTCGAATAGGTGCGCACTAGCAGATCGCGGAACAGCGCAACGAAACGCGCACGCTGCGCCGGAGTAGCCGTGCGCCAGTTGCGCCCCAGCACCCACTGGGACATGCGCTCGAAATCGAAGTATGGCAGTACCTTGGTTTGCGCCAGCTGGTACAGCTTGGCGTGGTCATTTGCGTACTCCGCCCGGTTGTGCTTGATGGTTGCGAGAATCTCGTTGGTAGTCTGATGGACGAGCTGCTCCGGAGCCATGTCCGGAGTCACGGCGGCACGCGCCCCGGATACGCCGAACAACAGGCCAAAAAGCAATACGGCAATCTTCTTCATTCTGCCCTCCTCGAAATTCTTGCGGTTCCGGAGTTTGTTACTTCTTATGCGACCCGGTTTTGGATGCGAAATTGAACAGGAACTGGCTTATGATCTTCTCGAGCACCAGCGCCGACTGCGTCACCTGTATCGTGCTGCCATTCTTGAGGTACTGTGTTGCACCCCCGGGGTCGAGCGCCACGTACTGCGCTCCCAACAGACCGGCCGTCAGGATGGATGCGCTGGTATCCACAGGAATGTTGTTGTAGCGCCCGTCCAGCTCCATCGTCACTTTTGCCTCGAAATTGGACGAATCCAGACTGATGGCCGAAACCCGTCCGATGCGTACACCTGCAAGGGTAACAGGTGCCCGCACCGTGAGACCGCCAATATCGTTGAATTCAGCCTGAACACTGTAGGGATTTATGACCGCTCCGGCGGCAAGATTGCCGACACGGAATGCCAGCATTGCCAGCGCTAGCAATCCTGCCGCAACAAATACCCCGACCCATAGCTCAAGCTGCCGTTTTTGTATCATGCCGCCCCTCACTTGAACATCAAAGCCGTCATTATGAAATCCAGTGCCAGCACCGCCAGAGACGAGTACACGACGGTACGGTTGGTGGCACGACTCACGCCCTCGGATGTCGGCACTGACTCATAGCCCTGAAAAACGGCAATCCAGCTCACGACCACACCGAAAACCATACTCTTGATCACGCCATTCAGTATGTCTTCGTGAAAACTGACGCCACTCTGCATCTGCGACCAGAATACGCCACTGTCGACTCCCAGCAGCCCCACGCCGATAAGCTGGCCACCGAGCACGCCTATCGCTGAGAACAGCGCCGCGAGCAGCGGCATAGCGATGATCCCTGCAACCAGACGTGGCGCGATCACACGCTCGATCGGATTGACCGCCATCATCTCCATGCCCGCCAGTTGCTCGGTTGCCTTCATCAGGCCGATCTCTGCCGTCAGCGCCGAGCCGGCACGACCCGCAAACAGCAGCGCCGTCACCACCGGACCGAGCTCCCGCACCAGCGACAGGGCAACCAGCAGACCGAGCGAATCCGCGGCACCGAACTTGATGAGCGTATTGTAACCCTGCAGCCCCAGCACCATTCCGACAAAAAGACCTGCGACAAGAATGATCAGGAGCGTGAGCACGCCCACCGAGAACACCTGTTGGACCACGAGTTCGAAGCGTCTGATCAGCTTCCGGGAGCCGGACAATACCTCGAGGAAGAACAGGGTTGCCCGGCCGAGCCCTTCAACGCTGTCGATCACGAATTGCCCGAGCCGGCGCAGCGAGTTCACGCGTTATCCCCCTGAAGCAGGTCATCCAGGTAGTCCGGAGCCGGATACCTGTACGGCACCGGGCCGTCCGGCAAACCCTCCATGAACTGACGTACTTCCTCGACTGCGGACTGCTGCATCTCCCGCGGTGTGCCCTGCCCGATGATGCGGCCGTTGCCGATCAGATAGGCGTAATCGGAAATTGCACAGGCATCAGCAACATCATGTGAAACAAGAATGGAGGTGATGCCGAGTCCGGTATTGAGTTCACGGATGAGCTTGGCAATGACGCCCTTCGATATCGGATCGAGGCCTGTAAACGGTTCATCATACATTACCATCATGGGCTCCAGGGATATCGTCCGCGCCAGTGCCACGCGCCGCGCCATACCGCCGGACAGCTCTGAAGGCATGAGGTCACGGGCACCCCGAAGGCCCACGGCCTCCAGCTTCATCAGCACCACATTGCGCAGGATCGGCTCCGGCAGATGCTTGTGCTCGCGGATCGGGAAAGCTACGTTCTCGAAAACATCAAGGTCGGTGAGCAGAGCCCCGCTCTGGAACAGCATGCCCATGCGCTTGCGCAGCTCGAAAAGGTCGCGCGTGTTCAAATCGGGTACCGACAGCCCGTCGACAAGCACCCGCCCGCTGACCGGCCGCAGCCGCCCGCCGATCAGATTGAGCAACGTGGTCTTGCCACAACCGCTGCCTCCCATGATGGCCGTAACCTTGCCGCGGCCTATGGTCAGCGATAGATCATTAAGGATGGTTCGATTACCGCGCGCAAAGTGTACGTTGCGGATCTCAACCAGCGCTTCGCCGGCGCCTGGCTCGGTCTGAGTGTCGCTCAATCTTCATCATCCGGTGCTGTATCGGGCATTTCGGGATCCCTGGGCTGGCCGCCGGAGAAATATCCGCACATGCCCGCCACTCATGGCCGCGCCCATTCTAGTCGCGCAGCCCGTATCTTGTCAGCCCGAACAGGCCCGGCGCCGGGACGGATGGAGACCGCGCCGCGATGGCCGGCCCGGACCGGGCGTCGCCCGACCAGGGCCGAGGCGAGATTACGGGATATCGGTGAGACCACCGCCAGAGCAAACCGTTCGGCCACGGCACCCGGCCCCTGCTGCCACAGCGCCGGGACAAGCACCAGATATGGCGCCGTGGGGAACCACGGCGATTGCGGTATCCTATCGGCATGGAATTCGACCTGTTTTACGAGCTCGCGGTTCCGGACCCGCATGCTCGCAGCGAGGCACGGATGTTTCACGAGACCCTCGATGAGCTTTGCGTGGCGGAAATCTGCGGATTTCGCACCGCCTGGTTCGTGGAACATCACTTTATGCGCGGCTATTCGCACTCGAGCGCACCGGATCTCGTCCTGGCTGCGGCGTCGCAGAGGACGGCCCGCCTGCGCCTGGGTCACGCGATCGTACCGCTGCCCTATCATCATCCGATTCATGTCGCCGAGCGTCTCGCGACCCTCGACATCCTCTCCAACGGACGCATCGACTTCGGTTTCGGACGCGGATTCTCGCCGCACGAGTACGAAGCCTTCGGTGTCGCCATGGGCGAAAGCCGGGAGCGCGTTGCTGAATCCCTGGCGGTTCTGCGCGGATATTTTCGCGGCCAACCACTGTCGTATACTGGGAAACACTACCGGCTAGAAGCTTTGGACATCGTGCCCGCGGTGGTACAGCACCCGCATCCGCCGCTATGGATGGCCGCAGTGAGCCCGGAGTCGTTCGACCTCGCGGCGCAGCTTGGGGTCGGCGCACTGGCCGGGCCCTTCAAGCCGTGGTTCATGGTGCGGGCGGATATCGCGCGATATCGCGCAGGCCTGTCAAAGCGGCCGGACAAGGATATAGATGCGGACGGTACCAATAGCCGCGTCGGCATGACCATTGGCCTGTTTTGCCTCGAAGACGGCGAGCGCGCACGTGCCATCGCAAAGTCCAATATCACTTGGTTTTACCGCGAACTTCTCCGGCGCACCGCGCCTGTGCTGGAGAAGCTCCACGCAAGCTATGAATACTACCGTCTCAGGGGAGGGATTCGATTCCTGCTTGAGAAAGCGATCAATCTTGGCGTACTGGAGGCGGCCGGCATGGTCGTTGCGGGGGATCCCGACCACTGCATCGAGAAACTGGAGGAATTCAGCGCGGGTGGCGTCGACCACCTCCTGTGCGCCATCGGCGCCGGTGGCAGCCCGCATGAGGTGGTGGTGGAATCCATGCGTACGGTCGCCAAATACCTGATTCCGCACTTTCAAAAATGAGAATACTCGTCACTGGCAGCGCATCGCATCTCGCACGGGTACTGATTCCGCGGTTGCTGGAGGAGCGGGATGTTGACGAAATCATCGGCGTGGATCGGCGCGACAGCGGTCTTTTCCTGCCACGCTACACCGAGGTGTTGCTGGATATACGCTCGCCGCAGCTGACACGGGCGCTGGCCGGCGTTGACGCCGTCGTGCACCTAGCATTTGTCGTTATGCAAGCCGATCTGGGAAGGGGCCGGCGCGACCGGAACCTGATTCAGGATATCAACGTGCGCGGCAGCCAGAATGTATTCACGCTGGCTGCGCAAAGCGGTGTCAGACATTTCGTGCATCTTTCAAGTGCCTCAGTCTATGCCTTGCCGACACATTTCAAGCGCGCCCTGGAATCGCACCCCAGGGCGGCGCTTCCCGGCTTCACGTATGCCGAGGACAAAGTCGTCGTAGAGGACTGGCTGGATGGCTTCGAGCGGGACCATCCGGATCTGAGGCTGGTGCGATTGCGGCCACACATGATACTCGGGCCGCAGTCGCAGCCATTCCTGCGTGCGCTTCTGCGCTATCCGTTTTACCCGGGCCTCCCGGATCCGCAACCGGTGGTGCAATGCGTGCACGAACAGGATGTCGCTGAGGCGGTGTGTCTGGCCCTCTCCGGCCAGGTGCGTGGAGCCTTCAATCTGGCGTGTGCCGACAGCGCGTCATTGCGCACCATGCAACGGCACGCACACCTGGCGCCCCTGCCGGTTCCGCGGCTACTGGTTGAGGCCCTTGCCAAGGCCGGTTGGAACTGGCTGGGCAGGGGTACTGATCCCGGATGGCTGGGCGTGCTCGGATACTCGCTCGCCCTGGATTCGACCCGGGCGCGCCGGGAGCTCGGCTGGAAACCCAAGTTTGACTCCTGGAAATCGGTTCTCGACGCACGCTGACCGGGGTGCACACAACGGCGGTGGCGAAAATTCTCCCATTCAAGAAGCGTCCTTCGGCTCGCGACAGAAACCGCGGAAAGACCCTGTGTGCCAGCAATTTTCACCGCTGGCGCGTAGTCACGGAGAAACGCTTCGACGTCAAGCTCGGCAAACTGGTCACCGTGCTCCGCTGCACGCGCTGCGGCAAGGAGCGGCTCGAACTCCTCTAGCGCCCCCCAATGCAGTCAACCGGCAGCGGCGGCTGATCGAGCGCGAACCGCCGTGCTAGGCTGACGACACGCATTCCCGAATTGGTGCGCTCCTTGCCTGCGGCCAGGACTGCCTGGGCGTATCCCGCGAAGAATGCCGGAAGACGGGCGACGATGATCCGCTTGCGCAGGCGGCTGGCCCCCTGAAGCGTCCACTCTGCGCGCCAGCCGGCGTGGGACAGCGCCGTACACACCCGCACCGACCACGCCTGCTTTCCGTCCTGGCACAGGTGCTCGCGGACCACCAGCCGGTAGACGTGCGCGCCCGCCCCCAGTCCCACTTCTGGCCCGAAGTATTCGACCCGCAGATCGGCAGCGAGCGCCTGGAGCATCATGTCAAGCCGGATCAGCGCATCGTCCAGTTCCCGATCAGCGCCGGGATCTGCCGCTCGACTGCGAGCGATAAGCAAATCGATGAATGTATCCATGAGCGGCGATTTCGCCCGGAAGAGATGCGGCGACCGACTATTCGATGCTCAGCACAATCTTTCCGGCGGTATGGCCCGCCTCGATCAGGCGGTGCGCTTCGGCCGCCTGTGCCAGAGGCAGGACCCGACCGACCGTGACGGCCAGGTCTCCGCGATCGACCAGTTCCGCCCCATGCTCCAAAATGCGGCATTGAGCGCAGCGGGCTTCATGCATGCCGAGAAGCTGGGGCGCAAGCATGAGCTCGTAGCTGATTGACTGGTTACGCAGCCTGGCCGTTTTCAGCGCGTCGGAATCGCAGGAGGTCTGAAGGATGGTCACGATTCGGCCATAGACACGCGTCGCCGCAAATGACCGGCAAAACGTGGGGCCGCCTACCGTGTCGAAGCTGACATCCACGCCTTCCCCATCGCTCCAGTCAAGGGCTGCCTGGACAAAATCCCGGCTCCTATAATCGAACACCTGCTCAACGCCAAGGCCACGCACTAATGCGATCTTCTGCTCACCGCTCACCGTAGTCGCCACGCGCGCGCCGGCATTTCGGGCAAGCTGCACCGCCACGTGACCCACTCCGCCGGCTCCGGCATGGATTAGGACGCGCTGCCCGGCATGAAGACCCGCGCGATCGTGCAGAGACTCCCAGGCGGTAATAAGCACGAGTGGCAATGCCGCCGCCTCGGTGAACGAGAGCCTTGCCGGCTTTAGCGCTACATATTCCTCGCGAACGGTGATGTACTGCGCATAATTGCCCTCCTCGCCCCCAATCCCACCCTGAAAAAAATACACCTCATCGCCGGGACGGAAGCGCGCTACTCCTGCACCGACAGCGTCGACGACACCTGCGCCATCGCAGCCAAGCACGGGTGAAGGCCGATCAGGGTAGTAAGTGCCGTTACGGCGCAACTTCGCATCGACCGGATTGATCCCGGCAGCACACAGCCGCACACGCAGATGCGAAGGACCGGGAAGCCCGGGTATTGGCATCTCGACCAACTTCAGCACCTCGGGCTCCCCGGGGGCGCTCATGATTACAGCTTGCATGGTGTTCATCGCCGGCTCACAAGCAACGCCAAGGGTATGGCACAAACTTACCAGAAGTCGCGTGCCAGTTGAACCCGCTTGGATGGCTGCGTCCCCGCGGACAGCTGCCTGGGACGTCGCGCTGACTCCGGCAGGCCGGGCCGTCCCCGCCCCGGGCGCTGTCAGCCCTGCAACAGGATCTTTTCTGCAATATTCAGCGCCTCCGGCGTCCCGTACAGCACCAGTACATCGCCATCTGCCAGGCGGATATCCCCGCTCGGCGATGACCCGCTGATGCCGCTTCGGCGCACCGCAGTGACCACCACGCCGTATTTTCCCAGATCCAGGTCCGCCAGCCGCCTTGCCACGGCATTGGCTCCGGACGGAAGCATGACGGAATGCAGCCGCTCCCGATAGGACTCTTCAGCCTGGTCTTCGCTGGCCGCACCATGAAAGAAGCCGTGCAGCATGCGGTAGCGGTCGCGCCGCACGGTCTGCACCTGGCGCAACACCCGAGAGACCGGCACGCCCAGAAGCAGCAGCAGGTGCGAACCCATCATCAGGCTGCCCTCGAGGCTTTCGGGAACAACCTCCACCGCTCCCGCCGCCTTGAGTTGGTCGAGATCGCGATCATCCATCGTGCGCACTATGACGGGCATATCGGGACGAAACTGACGCGCTATGCCCAAAATGCGCAGCGCAACCGGCACGCCGACGAAGCTGATGGCGAGCGCCCGGGCCTGCATAAGGCCGGCTGCCTGCAGTATGTCGGCGCGGGCAGCGTCCCCGTAGATCACGGGCTCACCGGCATCACGGGCATCACGCACACGTACCGGATCGAGATCAAGCGCAATGCTGGGGAGGTCCTCCTGCTTGAGCATCCACGCCAGGTTCTGTCCACTGCGTCCGTAACCGCAGACGATCACATGCCCCTGGCTGCTCTTTGCCTCGGAACGGATTGCATCCAGATTGCTGCGGCGTCGCTCGCGGTAGTTCGGCACCATGCGCACGGCTATGCGTCCGTTGAAGCGGATGATCAGCGGGGCGAGCAGCATGCTCAGCACCATAGTCGCGAGCACGCCCTCGACTAATCGGTCCGGCAACAGATGGACACGTTGCGCCTGAATCAGCAGCGCAAACCCGAATTCACCGCTCTCCGCTAAAACCAAGCCGGTACGCAGAGCAACGCCGCTTTCTAAACCGAATGCCCTTCCAAGTACCGTGACGAGACCGATCTTGAGCGCGAGCATGGCCATTAGGCCTCCGAGCACCCAGGGCCAAAGCGAGCGGAGAACCGCGACATTGAGCAGCATGCCCACGGTGATGAAGAACAGGCCGAGCAACACATCACGAAAAGGAAGAATGTCGCTCTCGACCTGATGCCGGTATTCCGTCTCTCCGATCATGATCCCGGCAACAAACGCACCAAGGGCAAGCGACAGACCGGCCATCCGCGTCAGCCACGCCGAGGCAAGGGTAACCAGCAGTACGGTCAGCATGAAGAACTCACGCGAGCGCGCGAGCGCGACCCGGTGAAACGCCGGACGCAGTATTGCCGGACCCGCCAGCAGAATTGCCAGCAGCACCGCACCGCCCTTGAGCAGCGCCCAGGCGAGCGTGACCAGCGCTGACTCGGGTTTGCCCCCGGCCAGCATCGGAATCACAATCAGGAACGGCACCACCGCAAGATCCTGGAACAAGAGCACCCCGATCGCGGCCCAGCCGTGGCGGGAATGCTGCTCCACCTGCTCGACCAACAGCTTCAGCGAAATCGCTGTGGAGGACAGGCTGAGCACCGCGCCGACCACGATTGCCGCCCGGATCGGCACGCCCAGCAATCCTACCGCCACGCCTATTGCCACCCCGCTCAGCAGCACCTGGGCCCCGCCCAGACCGAGCACCACCCGCTTCATCGCCAGCAGCTGGGGCAGAGAAAACTCAAGTCCGATCGTGAACATCAGGAATACCAGTCCGAATTCCGCCAGCTGACGGATGCCGTCGATGTCCGGAATCCACGCCAGGCCGTATGGACCGATCAGGAGTCCGGCACAGAGGTAGGCGAGCACCTGGGGAAGGTGGAGATAGCGGAACACCGCCACCAGCACTACGGCGACACCCAGCAGGACCAGGATATGCCCGAGAGCCAGGGAGTGCATTAGGATATTGTTTTCCGTTTCGATATACTCACCAAGGTTACCCTATGCCTCGTAACTTCGCGAAATATCATACGGAAACATCGTCACTGACGCGGCTCGGACGGGAAGTCATCGAGCTCGAGGCAGCGGCGGTATCCGCACTGGCCGGCCGCATTGACGACCGCTTCGTCCAGGCATGCGAAGTCGTCATGGCATGCGAAGGCCGTGTGGTTGTCGTAGGCATGGGTAAATCCGGCCATATTGGAGGCAAGATCGCCGCTACCCTGGCGAGTACGGGCACTCCGGCATTCTTCGTGCATCCGGGCGAGGCGAGTCACGGCGACCTCGGAATGATCACTCCCATCGATGTCGTGATAGCGATTTCCAATTCCGGCGAAACGGACGAAATCCTGACGATACTGCCCATCATCAAGCGCATGGGCGCAAGGCTCATAAGCATGACTGGCAACCCGAATTCGAGTCTTGCGCGGCAGGCTGACGTCAACCTGCACGTGGGCGTGGAGAAGGAGGCGTGCCCCCTCAACCTGGCGCCGACAGCCAGCACCACCGCCACCCTGGCGATGGGCGATGCGCTGGCGATGGCACTGTTCCAGTCGCGCGGCTTCACGCCGGAGGACTTTGCTCGCTCACACCCGGGCGGAAAGCTCGGCCGGCGGCTGCTGCTCTATGTGAGCGACATCATGCATACCGGAGCCAGCATACCGCTCGTAAGTGAAGACTCTTCCCTGCGCGAAGCGCTGCTGCAGATGACGAGCAAGGGACTTGGAATGACCGGGATCGCCGATGCGGCCGGCAGGCTCATCGGCATCTACACCGACGGCGACCTCAGGCGGACCCTGAACAAGGGAGTGGACGTCTATGGCGTCGCGATCAGCGAAGTGATGACGCGCAACCCGAAGACTACCCGCCCCGATATGCTCGCTGCGGAAACAGTACAGCTCATGCGGTCCATGAATATTAGCGGGCTGTTCGTGGTCGACGACAGCGGCTGTGTGGTCGGTGCGCTCAACATGCACGACCTGCTGAAAGCCGGCGTGGTCTGATGGGCAGGGTTGACGAACTGCCATTCGATGCGCCGCGCTCAGCCCTCCAGCGGGCGGCGGATATCAGACTGGTCCTGTTCGATGTCGATGGAGTGCTCACCGACGGCAGCTTGTTCGTGGACAATGCCGGCGAGGAGTACAAGGCCTTCCATTCACGGGACGGCCACGGGATCAAGATGCTGCAACGCAGCGGCGTGGAGGTCGGGATCATTACCGGGCGCACGTCTCGCGTTGTCGAGCATCGCTGCGCGGAACTGGGAGTCAGACACGTCTGCCAGGGTTGTGCGGACAAACTGGCTGCCTTCGAAATGCTCATCTCCCGCCTCGGCCTGGAATCAGCGCAGGCCGCATTTGCGGGCGATGACGTGGTCGACCTGCCTGTCTTGCTGCGCGTCGGCTTGGCCATCGCGGTCCGGGACGCCCATCCGCTTGTCAGAAAACACGCCCATTGGGTAACACCGAGTGCGGGCGGCCGCGGCGCCGCACGCGAACTGTGCGAGCTGGTTATGGCAGCGCAGGGGAGCTATTCAGCCGAAATGCAGCGCTACCTCTCAGGCCGAGGCGATACGGCCTGATGCCGCAGGAACGCATGAACTGGAGCATTAACAAACTCATGATCACGGTGATACTGCTGGCACTGCTGATCCTGACTGTGTGGCTGCCGAATGCGCTGGTCACCCCTGTGATTTCCCTCAGGCCGGGACGCCCGCATCAGCCCGACTACATTATCCGAAATTTCACCGTGACAACGATGAGCAAGCTTGGCCAACCGAAGTATGTGCTCACGGCCCGGACGCTGATCCATTACCCGAACCGGAAATCCGCCAGACTGACGCAGCCGCGCCTGATCCAGTACACGCCAGGAGCCCCTGCGGTTTATACCTCGGCAGAGCGCGGCCGTGTTTATAATGACGGCAAGGAATTGCTCATGACCGGTGATGTCAAAGTGGATCGGGGACGCAACAACAGGACGCCAGCTGGCCAAATTACGACGCACCAGCTGCGGATTGTGCTGGACTGATGCGCCTCCGGCCGGTCACGTTGGCTCTGATCCTGTTAGGTTCCGCGCTGCCCCTCGGGCAGGCATGCGCCGCCGGTGCCGCGGCCGGCCGCGGCACATTCGGGGTCGAGCGAGAATTGCCCATCCACATCAGCGCGGACCGCATCGAATTGGACCAGAAGACGGGCATGGCATATTACCGGGGACATGTGACGTTCGTGCAGGGGGGCTTGACCATCACTGCCGCCAAGGCCCAGGCAAGCACCCGCAACAACACTGTTCAGACAATATCCGCCGAGGGCAACCCGATCACCTTTTTCCAGAGGGTCCCGCCGCCTGGCCAGGACATCCAGGGCCAGGCGCTGCGCCTGAAGTACTTCGCATCCCAGCAGCGCCTGGACCTGTACGGCATGGTCCGCTTCCGCCAGGGCAGCGATTCGCTGCACAGCGACACCTTGGATTACGACATGGCAACGGGCACCATGACTGCGGTATCCACATCCCCGCGGAGCCAGGTCCACGTTGTCATCCGGCCTCGGACCACGCCATCCGGCCCAGCCAATACCGGACCGGCCAAGATTGGAAAAAGGCCCTGACTTGGCAATTCTCGCCGCAACAGAACTGAGCAAGCGCTACAAGGCACGCCAGGTCGTACAGGGAGTGTCGCTGGAGATCCGCAGCGGCGAGGTTGTTGGCCTGCTGGGTCCGAACGGTGCCGGCAAAACAACCTGCTTTTACATGATCGTAGGACTCATTCCCATCGATCACGGCACGATCCATCTCGATGGCCGGGATATCAGCCGCCTCCCCATGCACAAGCGTGCGCGCCTTGGTGTTGGCTACCTGCCCCAGGAGCCGTCAGTTTTTCGCAAACTTACGGTACAAGACAATATCCTGGCGATCCTCGAGACTGTGTCTGGCCTGACGCCGGAGGAACGTACCCATCGGCTCGAAGAACTGCTGCAAGAGCTTCACATCACGGAGCGCCGCACCACGCTCGGCGTAAGCCTTTCCGGCGGCGAGAGGCGACGCGTGGAAATTGCCCGCGCACTGGCAACACGGCCCCAGTTCATCCTGCTGGATGAGCCTTTTGCCGGTGTCGACCCCATTTCCGTGCTCGACATCCAGCAGCTCATCATGCATCTGCGAGAACTGGGAATTGGCGTCCTCATTACCGACCACAACGTGCGCGAGACCCTGAAAATCTGCGATCGAGCCTACATTCTGAGCGAGGGCAAACTGCTGGCGGCAGGCATGCCGTCGGAAATTTTGTATAATGAGGAAGTAAAGAAGGTCTACCTGGGCGAAGATTTCCGGCTGTAACGGGGCCAGGGCAAACCGAGATTCTGGCGACCCGACCGGCTGCGGAACCGGGTTCTGCCCCCGGGGCATCGGAGGCCGGACGCGTTCCTGGCGCAGAACCGTCCCATAAGGCTCGGCGGGGCTGTCGCCCGCAATCGGCCCACCGGTGACGCCCAACCGGGAAAAATGGACTAAACTTTTCAGCAAAGGAAGAAGTTTGAAGGCTCCCTTTACCATTACAGCACCGCCGCCACGGTTCTGGCACCAAGAACGATACCGTTTCGCCAAATGAAGCAGTCGCTAGATCTCAAGCTTGGCCAGCACCTCACCATCACGCCGCAGCTACAGCAGGCGATACGGCTGCTGCAGCTGTCGTCTCTGGAGCTCCAGCAGGAGGTCCAGGAGGCGATCGAAAACAACCCCCTGCTGGAAGAGGTCGATGATGAGGGTGTCACCGGCAAAGGTGAGGGCGATCTGCAGGCGGAGCAGGAGAAGCGGGACGAACACGAGTCAGGCGGCGAAGACGGCGAGGACACCGGCGCGGGCGAGGAAACGGGTCCGGTCGACGAGCTTGCAGCCGATGCCAGTCCGGACCACGATGCCGAGGCAAATTCCGAGGATTACACCGCAGACACGTGGGAAGACAGCTTTGACACTTCGGCGGGCGCTGCCGACCGTCCTGTACAGGATGACGGTCTGCCCGACATAGATGCCCGCAACAGCATCCCGCTCACGCTCAGGGATCATCTGTTGTGGCAAATGCAGATGACCCCATTCTCGGATTCCGACCGCCAGATCGCGATGGCGCTGATCGACGCCATCAACGAAGACGGCTACGTCACCGTCAGCCTGGAGGAAATCCGCCAGGCGCTCGGCGCTACCGCCCATCCAGGCCAGGAGGACCAGCACGACGACGCGACCACCGTCGACCTGGACGAGATCGAGGCGGTCCTGCACCAGATCCAGAACTTTGATCCAGTCGGTGTGGGCGCACGTAATCTAAGCGAATGCCTGCTGCTGCAGCTCCGGGGGATGGATCCGAAGACGCCACTTCTGGAAATCGCGCAACTGTTAGCGCGCCCCGAAAACCTGGACCTGCTTGCAGCGCGCGACTTCAAGCAGCTGCGGCGGGCGTTGAAGATGAGGCCGGATGAACTGCAGGGGGCAATTGCACTCATTCAGCAGCTAAATCCCAGGCCCGGCGGGAGCATCCAGGCTTCGCAAGCGAGCTATGTCGTGCCTGACATCATTGTGAAGAAGATGCGGGGGGTGTGGCGGGCGGAGCTGAACGGCAGCACGACACCCAGGCTGCGCATCAATGCACACTATGAGAGGATGATTCATCGTGGAGGCGTTAGCGCCGACAACAAGTACCTGCAGGAGCGCCTCCAGGAAGCGCGCTGGTTCATCAAGAGCCTCGCGAGCCGGAACGACACGTTGCTGAAAGTGGCAAGGGCGATCGTCGACCGTCAGCGGGCGTTTTTTGATCATGGGCCCGAAGCGATGAAGCCGCTGGTTCTGCACGACATCGCCGAACTGGTCGAGATGCACGAATCGACCATTTCTCGCGTGACCACACAGAAGTACATGCTCACGCCGCGCGGCATATTCGAGCTCAAATATTTCTTCTCGAGCCACGTCAATACTGCAGACGGCGGCACCTGCTCGGCCACCGCTATCCGCAGCCTGATAAAGAAGCTGGTGGAATCGGAAACCACGTCGCGACCTATTAGCGACAGCAAGATTGCCGAGATCCTGGAGGAGCAAGGAATCCATGTAGCGCGGCGTACCGTTGCCAAGTACCGGGAATCACTTAATATTCGTCCATCCAGCCAGAGAAAATCCCTGGTCTAACGTTTTATTCGGAGAGCGGCTATGCAAATCACAGTGACCGGACAGCAGGTGGAAGTTACCGAGCCTCTGCGCAACTATGTCTCGGAAAAGATCGGACGGATCCAGAAGCACTTCGACCACATGACGACCACCAACGTGGTACTGCACTTTGAGAAGCGCAAGAACCGTCACACCGTCGAGGCCACGATCAATGCCAAAGGCACCAAGCTGCACGCGGATTCCGAGCACAATGACATGTATGCAGCCATCGATAACCTGGCTGACAAGCTGGACCGGCAGGTATTGAGGCACAAGGAAAAAATGACCGACCATCACCGCAATGGCGGTGCGCTCAAAGACCAAAAGGAGGAATAACGCCTCGGTCTGCGAATCCCCTCATTCGCGACGGACAAGGCGTGCGCCCCCGGCCTGGCCCCGTGCCGCAGGTCCGGCAACTGTTCTTAATGGCCGACATTCCGTTGGTGGGCCAGGGCCGCCCTGCTGCGGCCCTGGCCTGACCGGCGCCATATGTTGCCATCCTCCCGCAAAATTGACTCTCGAGTCCGGTGCGTGATGCGCCCCTCACCGGTCTGCCCGGCCCAGGGAGCGCTGTTGGCTGACGTTGACGATCGTCGTCCGCGCAAAGGATAGGGGAAATTTCCTAATTGCCGCACCATTGTGCTAGGGTCCAACCTGCAGGCGGCGTCCTGCTCTGTCCGCCGGACCGGCCGCGCTTTCCGCGACCTTTCCGGGCTCCACCCCCAGGCGAACTGCGCTGCGGGGTTCTGCGGACCGCCCCGAAGACGCCCGGCACCTGCCTGGGACTGGGAACCCTTTACCCCAGCGGCCAGTGTCGCTCGTTGCAAGGGAACTTTGAATAAAATCACACTGCTATCGACACAGCAAACGTATGGGATACGACCAAACCCTCCGGTCTGAGGCCAGGCGTCGCCACAGACTGCATCCGCTGCGTACGATCCAGCCCGGGAGCGCAAGCCGCCCGGTGGCAGCACGCCCAGGCCCGGGGGTGCGGCGAGAAGACGCCGGGACCCACCTGCGCCCCGGCACCGCCCATATCCATGGCACGGCGCCCAGACCATACAGCGGTCGCTGGGCGGGCGTTGCGGGCCTGCCGGCAGGCCCCGGGTTCGTGCGCCAGCAACCCCGGCTGTCTTTTCCACCGGGCCTGCTTTCCGGACTGGGGGGGCTGCTCGCTCCCGTTTCCCGCCCGGGCCAGGGTGACCGTTCTGCAGCAGCGTCCGGCTTCGACCCGCATTGGCCGGATCGCGGCGGAGAGCAGGCCGGAACCCGGGAGCCTCTTCGAGGGCATACAGTAGCTCAGGCTCTGGATGAGCGGCGGATCGCCGGCAACCGCTGCGCGTGGTTCATGAGCGTTTATGACCCCGGCACACCGTCCATCCGACAGCACGTATGACCACGATTCTCACGGCCAATGGCCTGTTTGAGGCACAGCGGGAGCCCCTGAAGCTCAAGTGGCTGTCCGGCCATGCAGGCCGCAACCGCTTGCTGGAGCCAGCCACCGCCAAGTTCCCGGGTATGGCGTTGGTGGGCCACCTCAATTTCGTGCACCCCAACCGCGTGCAGATTCTCGGAAGCGCCGAGACCGCCTACCTCCGCAGGCTCAAGCCACCGAAACGAAGCCAGGCTGTGCGCGATCTGTTCGGCTGCGCCACGACCGCTGTGGTGGTGGTGGCCAACAGCGAAAAGGTGCCCGCCGACCTGCGGTTGGCATCGGATTCGCTGAACCTGCCGCTGTTTTCTTCGCCGCTACCCAGTCCGAAGCTCATTGATCACCTGCAGCATTACCTTGCGTCGGTGTTGGCTGCACACATCACGCTGCACGGGGTTTATCTGGAGGTGATGGGTGTCGGGGTCCTGCTCACCGGCGAAAGCGGCATGGGCAAGAGCGAACTGGCACTCGAACTGCTGAGCCGGAACCATCGGCTTATCGCCGACGACGCCGTTGAGTTCTATCGGACCGGTCCCGACGTACTGCTCGGGCGCAGCCCGAGCATACTGCGGGACTTTCTGGAAGTGCGGGGTTTGGGAATTCTCAATGTCCGGGCCATGTTCGGAGAAACCGCGGTACGCTCGGAGAAGACGCTGCGGCTGATCGTGCATCTCGAACAGCTGAAGCGTCGGCGCCTGAGCAGCATAGACCGCCTGCAGGCGGAACAGAAATCCCGTCGCATCCTCGATGTAGATATCCCGGAAGTGGTTCTGTACGTGGCTCCCGGCAGAAATCTTGCGGTACTGGTCGAAGTTGCCACCCGCAACCATATACTGCGCATGCGCGGGGTTAACCCGCTGGAGGATATGATCAAGCGGCAGGAGGCCGCAATGAAAGAGGCCGAAAAATGATGGAATACCCAATAGCCGGCCCGCCACTGGCCCGCAAGCCGGAGCGGCGCCAGATATGACCTTCCTAATAGTCAGCGGGCTATCCGGCTCCGGGAAAAGCATCGCACTCCAGGCGCTGGAAGACATGGGGTTCTACTGCATCGATAACCTTCCGGCAGCACTGCTGCCGCATTTCGCGCGCCAGCTCACGGAAGCCGGTCACGACGAGCTGCGCAACGCGGCGGTCGGTATCGACGCCCGCAATCACCGATTCCTCGACGCCCTGCCAGAAGGACTGACCCAGCTCAAGTCCATCGGACTGGGCTATCAGATCATTTTTCTGGAGGCTGAGGAATCCGTATTGGTCAGGCGCTTCAAAGCTACGCGCCGCAAGCACCCGCTTACTGGGCGAGGCACCCCGTTGCTGGATGGAATCCGACAGGAGAAGGCGCTACTCGAACCGCTGTCAGCCAATGCAACACTGCGGGTCGATACAACCCATACCACACCCCACGAACTGCGCCATCTGGTGCATAACTTCGCGCGCAGCGATAATACCGAGGGGATGACGCTCATGTTCGAATCCTTCGGGTTCAAGAACGGTACTCCACTCGACGCGGATTTTGTATTCGACGTTCGCTGCCTTCCCAATCCATACTGGGAGGCTGATCTGCGCAAGCTCACGGGGCTCGACCAGCCGGTCGTGGAGTTTCTTGAACGGGACCGGCGGGTGCAGGATATGTTAACGCAGCTGAGCGGCTTCCTCGAAAACTGGCTGCCAAGCTTCGAAGCAGAGCATCGCAGCTACATGACCATCGCGCTGGGCTGTACCGGCGGACAGCATCGCTCCGTATATCTGGTCGGAAAGCTGGCGGAACACTTTTTGCGCAAAGGCGTAAAGGCGCAGGTTCGACACCGGGAGTTGGCATGATAGGTCTTCTGATACTGGCGCAGACGGATTTCGGGATAGGCCTGCTGCGGTCGGCGGAGCATGTCCTCGGCAATCTGCCTTCTGGGATAGAGGCTCTGCCAATAGACTACGAATTACCGCAAGAGCAGCTGGAACAGGCCATCAGGCAGCGTCTGGGGCACCTCGACCGCGGCAAGGGCGTACTGATTCTCGCCGACATCTACGGTGCATCCCACACCAACACCGCCTGCCGCCTGCTTCGGAAAAGCCACGTCGAACTGGTCAGCGGCGTCAATCTGCCGATGCTAATTCGGGTTCTGAACTACCGCAACTTAGACATGGAGGGACTGATCGCTAAGGCGCTTACGGGTGGACCCGAAGGGATCGTGTCAGCACCAGCCGCCTTGCGCAAGGCAGGTCCAGACCGATGAAGCAGGCAAACATAATGGTAATAAACAAGCTTGGCATGCATGCGCGCGCGTCGGCAAAGTTTGTAAATCTGGCATCACAGTTCAAGAGCGACATCGTACTGGAACGAAACGGCCATCAGGCCAATGGAAAAAGCATAATGGGAATCATGATGCTCGCCGCCGGCAAGGGAAGCCGTCTCAGCCTGAACGTTGAGGGCGTGGACGAGGACGAGGCCATGCAAGCCCTGCGCGGCTTGATAGAAAATCGCTTTGGCGAGGAAGAATAAAACGCCATGCTCGTACTGCACGGGACCGGTGTCAGCAGCGGCATTGCCATTGGCAAGGCTTACGTTCTGCACCGCGAACGGCCGGAGGTTCCGGAATATGTCCTACCCGAAAGCCTGATCGAAGACGAGGTTGGGCGCTTCGTCGCGGCGATCAACTCTGCGCGAAGCCAGCTAGAACGCATCCGCAACCAGATCCCCAAGTCCGCTCCTCCGGAAATTTCGAGCATCATCGACACGCATCTGCTGATCCTGCATGACAAGATGATCTGCGAGGCGCCGGTCGGGACAATTCGCAAGAAGCGGCGTAATGCCGAGTGGGCGCTCAAGACACAGAGCGATGAGCTGTCGGCGGTGTTCGAGCAGATGGACGACCCCTATCTGCGCAGCAAGAAAACCGATGTCGGACAGGTTGTGGACCGGATCCTGCGCAATCTGCTTGTGTCGACCGACGAGGAACATGAACAAATCACAGATGCGCTCGACGGACAGATCGTAGTCGCTAATGACCTTGCACCGGCAGATATTGTGCTGCTCAAACACACGCGCATCGCCGCATTCGTGACCAATCTGGGCGGCCCGATTTCCCATACAGCAATCCTGGCCCGCAGCCTCGAAATCCCGGCCATTGTCGCGGTGCACAACGCCACTCGCGCCATACGCAGCGGCGAGGAGCTCATAGTCGATGGGAAGCTCGGCGTCCTGGTGGTACTGCCGGAGCCCGCCATTGTCGCGGAATACCAGAGCCGACAGAAGGACATCGTTCACCTCAAGCGGGAACTCGAGGCAATCAAGGCGAGCCGCTCGCGGACGCTCGATGGCCGCATGATCACGCTTTATGCAAACATAGAGCTTCCGGACGATGTAAAGGCGGCGGCCAAGGTTGCAGCCCAGGGAATCGGACTATACCGCACGGAATTCCTGTTCATGAACCGCTCCGATCTGCCTGACGAAGAGGAGCAATATCGAGCCTACGCGAAAGTCGTGAAGGCCATCCCCGGAAGACCGGTTACTATACGCACCCTTGATCTAGGCGCCGACAAGCGCGTAGACGCAAGCAGCCGCCCCATAGACACCGTCACCGTTAATCCGGCTTTGGGCCTGCGCGCCGTGCGCCTGTGCCTGCACGACACAACCCTGTTCCGTCCGCAGCTTCGGGCGATCCTGCGTGCTTCGGCTCTCGGACAGGTTCGCATCATGATTCCTATGTTGTCGAGCCTGGGAGAGATGTTTCGCGTTCTGGACCTTATCGAGGAAACCAAGACGGAACTGACTCGTCAGGGACAGCCGTTCGACCCGGCAGTGCAGGTTGGGGGCATGATTGAAGTACCGGCAGCGGCGGTGTCTGCCGACCTGTTTGCGCCGCACCTCGATTTCTTTTCGATCGGGACGAACGATCTTATCCAGTATACGCTGGCGATCGACCGCGTTGACGAGGCGGTAAACTATCTGTATGACCCGCTGCATCCGTCAGTGCTAAGGCTGATCTCGACTACGATTCGAGCTGGCAAGTCGGCCGGCATCCCGGTGGCGATGTGCGGAGAAATGGCCGGTGACACACGCTATACGCGCCTGCTTCTGGGCCTGGGCTTGGATGAATTCAGCATGCATCCTTCGGGTTTGCTGGAGATAAAGAGAATCGTGCGCAGCAGCAACCTCGTCGAACTGGAGCGGTTTGCGGAAAAGGTGCTCGGCGCTCGCGACACTGCAGAACTGCACGCGATTGTAGACAAGATGAACGAACGCTAGCGCGGCTCCGGTTTCTTCCCTGCAGGTTGGCCGCGACACCCCGCATAGGCGCGCTGTGCCCGCTTAGCGGCGACGCAAGCTGCCCGGCAGGTGCGGACCCATTTCGTCCGGCGCCCCAAATGAAGGCGGGATGAATGACCGCCGCCGGTCATCGACAATGGCCAGCAGCCGGTCCCGGTATCTTTCCTTGTCCGAAACGAACCCGTCTTCCGTTCGGGTCTGAAAGGGCTCCTTGAGCAGCGAGACAGCGCTGATCTTCTTGAGCCGGTAGGGGCGCCAGAACGGCGGCTGGCGGCCGGACGACGAATAACCGCGGATCTGGTAGCCGTCGACAACGATCTCGCCATTGCCGGCGGTATAGATGGCATGCGGCTCGATCACCCGGATGTGGGTCTGGTCGTGGTAACGGATGGCAACACAGCGCTTTTCCCGTACCGCCGCCGTTAGCACCTGCAGGACATTAGGAATCATGGATTGAACCGTCGCCTACCCGCCCGGTTAGGGCACCACTCTAGAATAAGAATACTACGATATTCGGCGGATGCCGGGCAACCGGCCCGGACAAGTGGTCGGTTCCAGGCCCCGTGCGGTTACTGCCCATGATCCGGAGTACTGAATATCCGGCTTCGAAGACCCCATTTGCTTGCCAGTGTTTCAGCGGCATTCACGAACTCCTCGGCCCGGGTCGGGTGGTTTACCGACACGTGGGCCAGATGAGCCAGCGCGGAGGCGTGATCCGGCACGAGCTCCAGCATGTGGATCAGTTCGCCTGCCTGGGCTCCGGCCACCTCCGCCCCCAGGAGTGCCCCGCTGTCCAGATCTGCGATGAGGCGCACGAAGCCGCGCGTGTCGTCCTGGCCGAGCGCACATGGGGAATTCTCGAACGCTGCAAAACCCACGGCCGGCTCCAGTCCGGCATCCTCCGCCAAATCCTCGTTCAGACCCAGTCGCGCCAGCTCCACGGCGCTGTAAATCACTTCGGGTACCCACTCTACATCGCGCCGGCGCTGTATCAGTGGCGAATCGCCGGCAATGATGTTCTGCACCGCAACGGCTGCGTCGGCGATCGCCTGATTGGCGGTCATGTGCTCGGATACGCAATCGCCAACCGCGTAGACATGCGGCAGATTGGTCTGCAGACGCTCATTTACGCGCACATAGCCGCGCTCATCCAGCGCAACCCCGACGGCATCGAGCGCGAGCCCGTCCGTGAACGGAACCCGTCCGGTTCCGAGCAGCGCCCAGTCAACGGCAAGCTCATGTCCCTCGGTGAGGTCCAGCACCAGTTCGTCGTTGCGCAATGAGCTGCCAGTCACACTCACACCTTCGAGCGGCTCAATGCCGTAGGCGCGCAGGGCCTCCTTCAGGAGGGTTAATGCCTGGGGACTGAAACGAGTGCGCGCCAGGGGCGAACGGCGCGTAACCCAATGCACCTCCAGGCCGAGCATGGAAAGTATGAAGGCAAACTCGGCGCCGATCAGGCCGCCGCCGATCACAGCGACACGGCGTCCCGGCGGCGGCTCGTCAAAGAGCATGTCCGTGGTAAGAATGCGCTTGGGCCGTGGGGCAAGGCCGGGTGTCGGCGCCGGCTGAGACCCGGTGGCGATGATTACGCTGGCGGCCTGAATGCGGTTCCGCGTGGTCCCGGACTGGATGTCCAGTTCGTGCGCGGAAGCGAAGCTGGCAGTTCCACTGAGCATGCTTATGCCCAGACGCTTCATATAATCCCGGTAGCTGTCCTGCACTTTGCGCACCACGGCTTCCTGATGTTCCCAGGCGCGCCCCAAGTCGACTGCCAAGCTGCCGCTGATTCCGCGTCCCGAAAACTCCCGGGACGCAGCCACCAGTCGGGCGCTGTGGTACCAGTCCTTCTTCGGTACACACCCACGGTTGAGACAGCAGCCACCCCAATCTTGTTTTTCCACGACCACGACACGCCGTTCGCGCAAGGCGCCGAGCACCGCGGCGCGGTATCCACCCGGGCCAGACCCGATGACAGCGATATCAAACGACTGTGTCACAGCACTTTTGCTCCCGCCGCAGGGTCCCGGAATCCGGCCAATGCAGGCCCGTGCATCCGGCATACCGGCCTTGACCGCAATATCGCAGGGTCCGGGCAACAGCTGGCCGGCAGGCGCCGCCGGAACCCCCTCCTCAGAAGACGCTGCTTGCAGCCCCCGCGATATCCGGAGACATTATGGCACATGATAGCGAGACTGCTTGCAAAACTGGGACGCCACAAACGCTCTGCGCGTCAGTCGGCGGATACATTTGGGCGGTTCTTCAGGCGGTTTGTGGGCCGGACTGTAATCGTCCATTGCGGACTAAGCATCGACTGGCTGGCCGAACTTCTCACTCTCGGAGGCGGCGGCGGGCATCTGCGCTTCGACGTTCGCCAGCGCCCGTCTTCCTCGCCGCGCCTTCTCGAAAAGGTGATCGCAGGCGAGGTGCTGGCACTCGCACTACCGCTTCCTCTGATGCTCAAGGTTGAGCCCGGGGTAATCCTGGTCCGTCATTTGATCCGCGACGGCACGATCTGCCACCCGTCGGAAATTGCCTGGATGCTCGACGAGATTGGAGACCGCTTTCATGCGGCATTGCGCCTGGAGGGTGGCCGCCTGCACTGCGAACGAGGCCTGCTGCCCGAGGAAAACGAGGTCCGAATGCCGCAGCAGGATCTATCCTGAACCTTCTCC
>JAJYEK010000212.1 GCA_021785795.1 Pseudomonadota bacterium | reverse complement strand
GCGTCGCTATATGTCAGATACCGGGTTCACGGAACTCGAATTCTACTACCGGCCAACCGGCCTGCCGCGCGAGCGCCAACCCTGGCTGGCCAGTGTGTGGCGCAAACCGTAGCCGCGTCATGGATAACGCGAAGGGTCGACTGACAGTCCCTGGCCAAAAAGCCCATACTCGAGCCCGACGTTATTCCACGCCCACATCCGTTGTTAAAAGCATCTTCGATGCCTCGGACCGGCACTGTTGCATGACGATGCAGATGCTCTGCGTGCTGACCGACAAGCCTGGCGCGTTCCGCCCGGGCATGCCAGATCGGTATTATGATATGGCATCGGGGATCATGACGGCAGCTGCGGTTGCTCAATACCAAGATAGGTCGCACCCCTCAACGAAGACCCTACCAAGAGCGCCAGGCGACCATGCAGGAGCAGATACCACCTGATTCCGCTGACAGGAACTTCAGCGTTCATCCGGACGTCCTCAAACTGGGTCTTGTGAGCTTTATGACCGATCTCAGTTCCGAGATGATTTTTTCGGTCTTCGCAATATTTTTTACGACGATTGCAGGCGCATCGGCTGCGTTGCTGGGGGTGGTCGAGGGCTTGTCCGATTTTTCCGCATCTTCGCTGGACTACCTCGCTGGCTGGTTGTCAGATCGGACCGGGAAGCGCAAGGTCTTCGCCATGGCGGGGTACGGCTTTTCCACTCTTGCCAAGATCATTCTTCTGTTGACCAGCTCGGTTGTTGGCCTTGGTGCATTTCGGATTATCGAGCGTCTGGGCAAAAGCTTCCGGAGTGCGCCGCGTGACGCCTGGCTGTCGGCGGTCTCCGACAAAGACATAAGAGGGTACTCGTTCGGTGTGCACAAGGCTCTCGATAAGTCCGGGGCCATTTTCGGACCGCTTTTCGCGTACGGCCTGCTCTGGTGGCTAGGAAATCGGGCCTCCACATTCCGGACACTGTTCTGGGTTGCGCTCTTTCCGGCAGTGCTCAGCGTTGCTCTGCTGAGTTTCATAAAGGAAAAGCCAGGGGTTCAGCACAAGCGCGAGAATATGTTCAGGACATGGAAAATATTGAGTCCGGAGTTCAAGCGCTATCTGGTGGCAGCAGGCATTTTCTCTCTGGGCTATTTCAGCTTCGGTTTTCTGCTGTTGCGTGCGCATGGCGTGGGCTTTGCTGTCGATGATATTGCACTGCTTTTCGCACTGTTCAACGCGGCGCTGGTCGTTTCTGCGCCGGTGGTCGGAAAACTTGGCGACCGCTTCGGCAGGGTGCGAATCATCGTTCTGGGGTACCTGGTCTATTTTCTGATGAGCGCTGGTTTTGCATTCGCGACCACAAAATGGGAGGTCATTGTCCTGTTCGTCGTCTACGGCGTGTTCTATTCAATCGACGAAGCACAGAGCAAGGCGTTCATTGCGGACATCGAGACGGATCGACGGGCATCCGCGATCGGTGTCTACAATTTTCTCACCGGGATCATTTACGTTCCTGCATCGCTGATTGCCGGAGCACTGTGGACTATGCATCCGGTCGGCGCCTTCCTTTTGGCTGCGTTTCTTGCGCTGGCCGCAATCGTAGCGATTCTTATCCTGAGGCCTGACCGGCGTCGTGGTCCTGACACTCGGGCTGCTCCACCGCAGTGATCGGCTCCGGAAAGCCTCGCCCTGCGTTTCCGAAAATGGGCGCATTCGACCCGGTTCCCGGCGTTCCGGCCTGGATCCGGAGGCGGGCGACTGGACCGCAGTTCTTGAATCAGTGGATGCGTTTTTTATTTTGCACGCGGTCGGCGGAGTGGCAGTGCGGATCCGGGCCACGGGTTTGCTTCACGCCCGGGTCAGGATTGAATGAATATCGAGCGGCAACATCCGTTCCCGGGACGGGATAGACGCCGGAGGCATTCGGGAATGCATGTGCCATGCAATAGTGCGGTCATGAGGTCCGCTGCACCACGCCGATGCGTCGGACACCACCGATGCGGTTCATTGCACTGTACCCAGCCACTCAATCACACCAAAAATTGCGGTCCGGCGCGGGCTTCGGCGCTGGATTCCGTATTGGCATGGCGATTGCTTTACCTCGGGCATGAACAACAGCTACCGGCTTTCTCGCCATGTCGTCGGCATGTATCCCGGATGAACACGCCAGACGTCCCGATAAATGCCTGAAGGAGGCACACGATGTTCGATACGTTCACGGGCCTTCCGTCCATTCCGCTGAAACCGAAGTCGAACTTCAGTTCCACGACCGGAGGAATCAGGCTGGTTCATGTCGATAGTCCGGCGACCTCGGTCATGACCGATTTCGCCTTCGTCACGCCCGTTACCACGACTCCACAGACTCCGATTGCCACGGCGCTTGGGCAGATGAAAACCGCGGGCGTGCGGCTTCTGTTTGTCATGAACGACATCGACGAGATCATGGGAATCATTACCGCCACCGACATCATGGGGGAACGACCGATCAAGGTCACCCGGCAGACACGCCTGCCGCGTTCCAAAATCACGGTCGCCTCAATCATGACCCCGCAGGCAGATATCCAGGTCCTGGACGCGGCGCGTGTGCAAGCGGCCATGGTCGGTGATATTGTCGCGACTCTGCGCAGCCTTGCGCGCCAGCACGCGCTCGTCGCGCAGGTCGATCCAGCCTCTCAAACGCATCGAGTGATAGGCATGTTCTCAACCAGCCGCATCAGCAAGCTGCTGTTCAAAAACGTAGCGCAAAGCCCCATACCAGCCCATTCGTTTGCCGAGATAGTAGAAAAGATCGGTTAGGTGCGGGCGGTATCGCGCTCCGTTGCCTGGCCGGTAAGTCAGCCGTTGCGTGCGCGACAGCGCAAATGCGGTTGCCCGGTTAGGTAGCCGCAGGCGCACGGTCATCACGCCTGTGCCGGCGTTTTCTGAGGCCCATCCGCCACTTCGGTGAAACTCAGGTCAGCAATCCCCCCAGACATCAGCGACGGGTCAGGTTTGCGGAAGTCGGGCAATCACGGACTTCCATGACCGATAAGGGCGTGAGGTGCATTTTTATTTTCACGCAATTCAGTCCAGCCCCCGCCAAGAGCGGCCCGTTGTGACGATGGGCTAGGCTGCGCGGAGATGTTCAGCAATCAGTCGTGCAACGCTGGGCGCGAGCACATTGGCGAAATCATGCGCGCCTCCGGCAAGGACGTGCAGGTGTGCGCGGGGCAGCAGCTTGTGCAGGCGCAAGCCAACTGCAACAGGGCTTATCGGATCGGCATCTCCCCACAGAAGCAGGACCGGCGCATGAATAGATGCGAGGCTGGCGGAAATGTCGGATTTATAGTCCACGAACCAGCGGGGAATCGACGGGTTGGCCCTGAGGAACGCGGGGCGCCAGTCTTCGGCACGCAGATCGGAAACGTCGACCCCGCCCGATGTGGCCGCAAGCACCAGGTGCGTGACGAGGCCGGGGCGCTCAAGCGCAGCCTGCATGGCGATCACGCCTCCCATTGACTGGGCAATAACGGCCGTGGGCTGATCAATTCCGGAAACCACCTTGGCAACCAGATCATCGATTCCGTTGACAAGCGGATCGATCGGCGTCGAGCCAAAACCAGGCCAGCCAAGCAGGGTCCGGGAGGCTGAATGAACAAGCAGGTCGGAAACCGGCTTCCAGAAGTCCGGGTTGCCAAGGGCTCCGGGAAGAAACATCAGCTTGGTTGGTGCGGGCATGGCCTTGCTCTGGTGCTTTGCAGTCTGGTGTTTGGGGAAACCGGCCGTCACAGCGCGAAGCGCGGAAAAATCTCACCCTGCAGCCTGCAGGGCTACCGATTGCGGTGACGGGCCGGAAGCCGGCGTCGGCATCATACGCACGCCACTGGATAAAGTTCAATCTTCCTCGGGCGGAATGGAATCGCGACGTAGCAGTACGGCGAGGATTTGCATGGGTGCCGGTAACGTCGTAAGTTTCTGCAATGTCGCGGGACACGGGAGTCTGTCCGGGCTGTCGTTGCCTGGGGTTTGCCTGCTGTGCGCCGTGCTGCCGCATCACTGAGCGGGTGCGCCGGTCGTGGAGAGCAGAATTCACGTCGCCGTGCGCGACCCATCTGGGGCGGAAGGCGGTCCGGGGTGTATTGCGTCAGTCCGGTGGCATCCGGCATGCGGTGACGTCTTTCTCAATCCGAACAATGGAGAAACCACGGTATGGACAAAGACCAGACGATCGGTTTTATCGGCCTCGGGCAGATGGGCAAGCCCATGGCAGCCAATCTTCTCTCGGCGGGGTATTGCCTGCGTGCGTACAATCGCAGTGCCGGGAGGGTCCAGGAGCTTGGCGCCGCCGGTGTGACGCCCGCGGCCAAGCCGGTCGAAGCAGTCGCCTCCGGCGGAATCGTCGTGACCATGATTGCCAATGATCAGGCCCTGGAGGAAGTGGTGCAGGGCATGGGTGGTTTCGGAGAAGCGCTGGGCGAGGGCGGCGTACACCTGTCGATGAGTACGGTGGCGCCGGCGACGGCACGGCGGCTCGCCGCCTACCACGCGGACCGCGGCAGCGCCTACGTGGCGGCGCCGGTGTTCGGGCGTCCGGAAGCGGCCGCCGCCAGGAAACTCTGGATCTGTGTGGCCGGTGCGCCGGCTGCCCGGTCCCGGGTGCAGCCCCTGCTCGAGGTCCTGGGGCAGCAGGTTTATGATTTTGGGGACAACCCGGCGTCTGCAAACGTGGTCAAGCTCGCGGGCAATTTCCTGATCGTCACCGCCCTCGAGGCCATGGCGGAATCGTTTGCGCTCGCTGCGAAGAACGGTGTCGACCCTGCGCGCTTTGCCACCGTGATGAGCGAAACCCTGTTCGGCGGCCCGATCTACCAGAACTACGGCCGGCTTATCGCCTCCGGAATCTACGAGCCTGCCGGGTTCAAGCTGTCTCTGGGGAAGAAGGACATCGATCTCGTGCAGCAGACTGCCAACGAGAGCCGGGTGCCCATGCCGCTTGCGAGTCTCCTGCATGACCGGCTGTTGTCTGGACTGGCCCGAAACCGGGGCGACCTGGACTGGACCGCGCTCGCACTGGGTGTGCGCGAAGATGCCGGACTCAGCGGAGGTTCCTAGGGGTTGCGCACGCGCCCCGATGAGCCGCGCCCGCGCCGTTGCGAACGCTTGCCGGCCGAGGTGTCGCCCGCTGCGGCAGATTTTTCGGTACTCAGGTGCAGAACCAGGCGCAGCCCGTCGACGGCGGGTCCGTAGTAGCCGGGAAGCCGGCCAACTTCCTGGAATCCGAAGCGTGCGTAAAGCCGGCGTGCCGGATGATTGAGGGCGTTTACTTCCGCGCGGCAGACCGACAGGTCCCGTGCCCGCATCCACGCCAGGCCGGCGCGCAGCAGCCGTCCACCCCAGCCCTGACCGCGCAGCTTGGGGTGCACGGCCAGAGAATAGAGCCGCGCCCAGCGGGCGCGGCCGTTGCTGGCAGTCAGCCAGCAGGCCACCGCCAGCCCGTCGGCACCCAGCATCCAGTAGGCGTTGGGATTGGCGAGCAGGCGTCTGAGCTGGCGACGCGAGAAGGCGCCATCAACGGTGCCGAAGCATTCACGTTCGATCTCGACGATCCGGTCAAGATCGGCCGGTCCGGCGCGACGTATCGCCGGCCTGGCAGACATCACTCGGACAAGGGGCGTCTCAGGATGATCTTCTCGCCGAACATGGCCGGTCGATAGCTCATCTTCACGCGCCGCAGGTTCTCGAATCCGAGGTCATCACCGACGTTGATGTAAGTGCAATCGCCAAAGACCTTGCTG